>JBCBZE010000401.1:0-2600 GCA_039815505.1 Bacteroidota bacterium
CTTTTGGACATGAATTTCTCAGCAGGGGTCAATACGGGAAACGAAGGTTTATTTTGGCTTAGGGAAATTAAAAAGAAAGCGCCACGGATTTCCGTAATCATGATGACCGCTTATGGCGCTATTGATTTAGCCGTTCAGGCCCTAAAGGAGGGCGCAGCCGATTTTGTGCTTAAGCCTTGGAACAATGACAAGTTCCTGGCCACCGTAAAATCGGCTTACCAGCTTCGTAGATCCCTGCAAGAAGTTGATCAGCTGAAACAAAAGGAGAGCCATCTAAAACAAGTCATAAATCAGAACAAAAATCACATTGTAGGGAACTCAAGGGCGCTTACTACCGTATTGAATTTAGTTCAAAAAATTGCCAAGACCGATGTAAACGTTCTTGTCACCGGTGAAAATGGCACGGGTAAGGAACTAATAGCTCGTGAACTCCATGAACTTTCCGCTCGAAGCAACGAGGTTTTTATTTCGGTAGATATGGGTTCCATTTCGGAAAACCTTTTTGAGAGTGAATTGTTTGGTCATCTCAAAGGGGCCTTCACAGATGCAAAGGAAGATCGTGCAGGGAAGTTCGAGGCTGCTAACGGCGGTACTCTTTTTTTGGATGAAATAGGTAATCTATCCCTACAGACCCAAGCCAAGTTACTATCCGCCATTCAAAATAAGACCGTTATACGGGTGGGATCCAATAAACCCATTCCGGTAGATATCAGGTTAATATGTGCTACCAACAGTGATTTGGATAAAATGGTAAGTGACGGACTTTTTAGGGAAGACTTGTTATATCGGATCAATACCATTGGCGTAGAAGTGCCCCCGTTACGTGAAAGAGAAGGGGATATTTTGGTTTTGACCGATTTTTACCTTGCTAAATTCTCGAAAAAGTATAACAAGCAGGGACTGCGGATCAACCAAGCTGCCCAGGAAAGGTTAATGAGTTATCCATGGCCGGGAAATATTCGTGAACTTGTACATACTATGGAACGGGCCGTAATATTATCTGAAGGAAACGTTTTGAAACCCGCGGATTTTTTGCTGAGCATAAAAACACCCATATCCTTGGAAAAAAACTCGGGTACCTTGGAAGAAATGGAGTTTTTAATGATTACCAATGCATTGAACAGGAACAATGGAAACTACAGTGCGGCGGCGGAACAATTGGGGATTTCAAGACAAACACTGTACAATAAGATGAGGAAATTGGGGGATTCATAGATTTAAGACCCCATACAGTAATCAAACATCCTATCTTTGAATTTAAACACGGTTTAGCAATATAAAGCATGGTAAGTAAGCACATTTATTTACAGTTGGTAGCGCGTATTATACTTATTTCGCTGACGGCTTTGGGCGTAGGTTTTTTCTTTTTTAAGAATCGATATATCCTTGCTGGCCTTGGGTTGGGGCTACTTATGGTACAAACCGCATTTTTAATTCAATACGTTAATCATACCAATAGAAAAATCGCCTATTTTTTTGATGCGATCAAGAACGAGGATTTCACCCTGCGTTTTCCGGAAAAGCTCAGCGTAAAATCCCTTGAAGAATTAAACCATAGCCTCAACATGCTTAATGTGATGATACAGGACATCTACTTAAAAAAGCAAGCTCAGGAACAGTACTACCAGGAAATCTTGAAACAAGCCGATATCGGTATTTTTACCGTAAATCCCAAAGGACATATACTTTATGCCAATCCTACCATTGAAAGGCTACTGAACTATAAGCCTCTGAACCATATTAAACAGCTAATGCAAGTAGATAAAACCTTATATGCCCTATTCGCGGATCTCAAACCTTTTGAGGGCAAGGTTTTCCAACTTTCCAATGAACGAGGAAAGACGCAGTTGGCACTTAAATCCACTTCCATTCGCATAGATAATCAATCATTGCTGTTGGTAGTTGTTCAAGATATTCATAAAGAATTGGATAAAAAAGAAACTGATTCCTGGGTGCGATTGATACGAGTTTTAACGCACGAAATTATGAATACGATAACACCAATAACGTCCATATCGGAATCTATTTTAAAATATTTTAAGACAGAGACAGGGGTATTGTCCATTAAAGAGTTTAATGAAAACCATGCTCAGAACACGGTAAAGGGATTAGAAGTGATTAAAGAACAGGGAGGTGATTTAATGGATTTTGTACAATCGTATCGCAGCTTTCTCAGTTTGCCCAAGCCAGACAGAAGTTTGGTCAATGCGCAGCGCCTTTTGGACAAGGTAAAAGTCTTAATGGACCTAGAGGATAAGAATACGCACATTTCTTTTGAAATTAGCGTGGACCCTGCGGAACTTGAATTGTATATAGACGAAAAGCTGATTTCACAGGTGTTGATCAACCTAAGCAAAAATGCACTACAATCTCTGTCAAAGCAGAAAAATGGAAGGGTCCACATAATCGCTGGGATACATAAGCAAGGAAAGAAGTTTATTGAAGTAAGGGACAACGGGCCCGGTATTCCCCTAAATTTGATAGACGAAATATTTGTACCCTTTTTCACCACCAAGAATTCAGGCACCGGAATAGGACTTAGTCTATCCAAACAGGTGATGCACTTGCATGGGGGAAATCTGCAAGTAAGGTCCGTTCCC
>JBCBZE010000317.1:0-4054 GCA_039815505.1 Bacteroidota bacterium
AAACGAAGGTTTTTTCCCTTGGACCATCAACACCATTCAGGTAGACGAAATGTAAAATCCCAAATACAGAATAGCGTAATATGCCAAGAATATGTAAAGTGTTTAAATATCCCATGTTATGGGTCGGGTTTTGCTTAATTCCCCTTACATCGCTTGCCCAAAGAGTATCTACCTGTTCCGAGCTCGGAATAAAACCTACTTCTGGTGGTGGCATTTTACGGATATATATGGAAGGTGACTCTACCGGGGTCGGCGGTAAAGGGTGCTGGGTACATCATCACCCAAATGACCAAGATTTTGTGATTACACCCAAGAACTGGGGAAGAAACCCCGATCCGTACCGGAAACGTATCATTGAAGACGCCATGGAAGCTATTTCCAAGTCCAAAGTTGTATACCAACGTTATGGCAAATTAGAGAATAAGCATTTTTATATTTTGGATAATGTAAGACACACCTTTGTCAATTCTGATGGAGAACGAGAAATATATCTGGGGGAATTGGTAAATTATGTAAATGACGAATGTTGGCTGCGTACCGGAATACCGACTATGCGAGAGCTTTCCCGAGAAGAGCGTAAACAGGTATTTGCCCATGAGGTGGGCCATTGTTTTAACCGCGAGAATTCAGCCCCGTATAGGGCTTCGCTCCTAAAAAATTCCTGGATAGATGAAAGCGTAGCTGAATATCTATCGGCAATGGTATACCCCCGTGCAGATTATGAACACGAATGGTCCATAGACTTTGATCTGGACGGTAAAGCATTTATGCAACCCTATGCGGCCTATCCGCTTTGGCAATACTATGCTACAGAAAAAGGTTTGGATAAAGTGGTCCCCTTAATGACGTCCATAGCCTCCATAGCATCAGAGGAAGATCGGTTAAATTATTTAAAACGGATCGGTTTTGACCGTATATACCATCACTTTATTTTTGATTTTTTACTACAGAACGTCAAAGATGCCGGAGGAGGGGTAATTCCAAGAGAAACCCTTACCTATAGAAGACCTCCATTCGTTGTGGACCCCGGAGCACCAAAACCTTTGACCTTGGAAAACATACCTTCGGCGCGGAACTCGCTATATAAGATCGTTGTTCCGCCTGGTTATGATATTACCTTGGAGCCCCCGGTGTATACAACATCAAAAGTCTATTTCTCGATACTATCGGATGATAAAAAAGTCAAGGAATGGACAGCACCGCAAAAGATTTTGGGAAGTTGTGAAGGCGAAAGTTCACTTACTATTTCCGTAACCCATCTCAACTCGGATGCCATAAAGGATGTTACTATACGGTTTGTCCTTAACGAGCGAACGGGATGTTGTGATGAAGATATGGTGATGACCAAAAACCCACCTGCGGAAGAATGGGAAGGCGTTTTCACCTTTGATTACCATATCACTTCTACTTTACGCAATGTTACGGCAGATGGGGATAATACGTTATCTCCCATGAACTACTATGTAAATTCAAAAGATGGTTCCATGATTTTTCCGGAAGGTTTTTTTCTGAGGGATTTGGGCAAGGAAAAGTTTGGGGGTATGGAATTCAAGGCGGTTGTCTGGTTTCCCAATGCCCAGTTGGTGGCCTATGTTATAGACCCGCTTGGCGTTAAAAGGGCCATTACCATGGATATGAACCAAACCGCTTCCGATATTGGAATGGCCCACACATTCGGTGCCAAGCCATTTTTGAAAAACGCCCTGGGAAGTGGTATGGCACCGGCCTTACTTCCAGATGCTAGTCCATGGCATGGTAAGGCGGTGGGGTATGCCTATACGCAATCCCATATTTCCCATCCTACCAAACAAAACCGTATTACCGGTTACATCTCCAAGGAACGGTCTAAAGTAAAGAGCGCCATGCCATTTTTAGGCTTCATGGTAGGCTTTATTAAGGATCAAGAAAATATTCCCAAGAAACTGGTTTATGCCAAATATGATGACGAAAGTGGTAATACCATAGCCGCCCATCTAGGAAATATAGATCGGCAGTGCTTTACTTTTGATGCCCTGGGTTATACGAAAATGACGCTGTTCGGTGATGTGGGTGGGTTGGGGAACATGACCGATGCGGAGGCGGATGCCTTCGACAATTCCATGGAAAAACTACAAAACGAATTGTTGGAAATTACAACGCAGTTTGAAAAATGCAGAGGGGATAAGGGTTGCGAAGCAGCATTGACCAAACGAATGATAGGGATTCAAAATGAATTGATGGGCACTATGTATGACCTTCCCAGCAATCCCATGTATTCCGGTACAGTGGGTTCCGATTTAAATGAAAAGCTACGGGTGTTGGACAATAAAGCTAAGGACTTAATCTTAAACGTCATTGACAAGGAAGTAGAATGTGACACCTACGATCAGGCTCTTAGGGATTGTGAGAAGAGGGGTGGTAAAAACTGCAGGGAAATAAGAGCACTGCTCCGTAAATGTAAAGATGAGCTAGAGGTTATCGGAAAACAAATTGACAAAATCCATTGCGAAAAAGCGAAGATCATGGGTACGGAAGACCTTCTAGGAGATTGCGAATAGAAGAGACTTGCATCAAACAAAAGCCATACCGTATCTTACAGGCCAACCTATTCACTTAGAAGTATCAAAATTAGAGGTAATTGGAAAGTTGGTGAGCAAAAAGTGCTGTTCCCCAGCTTAACACAAGGAGGTAATTTAATGGTTCTTACCAGCAATAGTCTTAATTATGGTCTAGAGGTATTGTTTTCTCCAGTATGATTTCTCATTTTTGTTGAAAATACAAGTGTATGCCATCTATTTCCACGAAGGGGCGATCTATGCCCGAATCACCTATTCGAAAACTGGTACCCTATGCGGAGCGGGCAAAAACGAAGGGGATCAAGGTTATCCACCTAAACATTGGGCAACCGGATATAAAAACCCCTAAAGTTGCTCTGGATGCCGTGAAAAACAACAACCTGGAAGTAGTAGCTTATAGCAGAACGGAAGGTTCAGAGGTCTACAGAAAAAAAATAGCGGGGTACTATGCAAAGAACAATATTCACATATTTGCCCGGGATATTATCGTTACCACAGGAGGCTCGGAAGCACTATCTTTTGTAATGGGTAGTATTGCGGATGCCGATGACGAAATAATTATTCCCGAACCTTTTTATGCAAACTATAATGGTTTTGCCACCTCGGCAGGAGCTAAAGTAGTCCCCGTGGTTTCCAAAATTGAGAATAACTTTGCGCTGCCACCCATTGACGAATTCGAAAAATTGATAACTACCAGGACAAAGGCCATTCTGATATGCAATCCTGGAAATCCAACCGGGTATCTCTATAGTAAAGAGGAGATAAAGCAATTGGCATCCATTGTAAAAAAACATGATCTTTTTTTAGTGGCGGATGAAGTATACCGCGAGTTTACCTATGATGGAAGGGAACATTATTCCATTTTACAGGAAGAGGGATTGGAAGAACATGCCATTATAGTAGATTCTGTTTCCAAAAGATACAGTATGTGCGGGGCAAGAATCGGTTTTTTGGTTTCCAGGAACGAAGAAGTTGTTAAAACGGCCATTAAATTTGCACAAGCCCGTTTGTCTCCACCCACCTATGCCCAAATTGCCAGCGAGGCCGCATTGGATACACCCAAAAGCTATTTTGACGAAGTAATAGAGGAATATGTAGGCAGGAGGAATCTTCTTATCCATGAACTTGAACAAATTGAGGGGGTTACCGTGGCCAGGCCGCAGGGCGCATTTTATTGTATTGCGGAATTACCCGTTAACGATGCCGATGCCTTTGCGCAGTGGCTTTTGGAAGACTATAATTTCAATAAGGAAACGGTAATGGTTGCCCCTGCCGCCGGTTTTTATGCTACCGAAGGTTTAGGTAAAAACCAAATACGAATCGCTTATGTGTTGCACAAGGAAGATTTAAAAAGGGCTGTCCATATCTTAAAAGAAGCCTTAAAAGTATATAACGGATAGATGAAAATCCAACAAAATATTTCACTTAAAACGTATAATACTTTTGGAATAGACGCCAAAGCCAAGTTCTTCATTGAAATCAATAGCGAAGATCAATTA
>JBCBZE010000292.1:0-4540 GCA_039815505.1 Bacteroidota bacterium
AGCAAATTAATGGTAGTGGTCTTTCCTGCACCATTAGCTCCGAGAAGGCAATAGATTTCTCCTTGATTGACCCTGAGTTCCAAATGGTCAAGGGCTATCTGGTCGCCATATTTTTTTGTGAGATTGTTTGTTTGAATCATTAGTTTTGGTATTTGTCATTTTCCAAAGTTGGAATTGGCCATTCATCTTTCAGGGACAATTGATCGTTTTTCCATGCTTCAATTTCTTTAGCGGTAAGCAAACAGCTTTCCAATTGACGGGTAAGCACTTCCCTGTCCAAATGCTGGGCAATAAAGACCAATTCGTTCTTGCGGTCACCAAAGGTGGGGTGCCAATCCGTTTCTATTAACTGTTGATTATTCGCAAAAGCTGCATAATTGATGCGCTCGGCAAAGGGCATGGACGCCCACCAGACGCCCGCGGGATCTGTTTTAAGGGAACCGCCCGCCGAACTCCATATAAGCGCCTGCTCGGACCTTGACGCTAACCAAAACAAGCCTTTACTACGTATGACGTTTGCTGGAAATCCGGATGTGGCAAATTCCCAAAAACGTTCCGGATGAAAAGGGGCCTTACTTCGGAATACCATAGAACCAATGCCGTATTCTTCAGTTTCAGGTATGTGTTCATTTTCCAATTCCTGTATCCATCCGGCGGAATTTTCCGCTTCCTCAAAATCGAATGAATCCGTTCCCACTACTTCGTTCAACGCCACCTTTGAATTCTTGGTAGGGATAATCCTTGCATTGGGATTGAGTTTTTGTAGTATACCGTACAACTGTTTTAGCTCATCCTCGGTAATCAGGTCAATTTTGTTGAGGATAATGACGTTGGCAAACTCTACCTGATCGGTGAGCAAGTTTACTATAGTGCGCGTATCGTTTTCTATATCCGTTAAATTGTGGGAGGTTAAATAGTCGGGGCTAGAAAAATCCTTTAAGAAATTAAAGCCGTCCACTACGGTAACCATGGTGTCCACATAGCTAAAACGACTTAAATCGATACTGCCATCCTCGCTTTCAAAACTAAAGGTCTGTGCCACGGGAATAGGCTCCGATATGCCCGTACTCTCAATGAGCAAGTAGTCGAAACGATTTTCCTTGGCCAATTTTTCCACCTCTACCATTAAGTCCTCACGGAGTGTACAGCAAATGCAACCGTTGGACATTTCAACCAATCTTTCCTCTGTCCTGGAAAGTGTATTTTCATTCTCTACGAGCTGGGCATCGATATTGACCTCGCTCATATCGTTGACTATGACGGCCACTTTAAGGCCTTCTTTATTATGTAGTATATGATTGAGCAACGTGGTCTTGCCAGCGCCCAAGAAACCGCTGAGTACGGTTACCGGTAATTTTTTCATTTGTTGTCTCTAAATATTGAATAAAAAGTGTTTTGGAAATGGAGATTTCCTAACCATAAACGGCGGATAATAGCGGGCGGATTATTGGGAATACAACTTAAAGTATAAAAAAAACCAGGTCTTTATCAAAGTGTTGACCGTGTTCTATTTAAAGATAGATTTTACCAAAAACCGTATTTATCCGAAACTTATGTGAGGCGGTGGTTTGTTATAAACAGAAGTAGGGGAAACAATTTTTGCCAATGGGCTATTATAGCCACTGTAAAGCAAATACGTAATTGAACCACTTATAGGCTGCTGTTCATCATATGTAGCATGTCCTAGGTAAAGGTCAAATTGCTCTGAAATATAAGTGATATGACAAAGTTCGCAAGAAACAGCCCCATCATCTTCCGACAAGTGGTCCAATACGTGCAAGTCCGCAACTCTTGGAACAAGAAAAGCAACCAAAAACAAAAAGGTAGTACTATATTTGATCAGTGACCGTTGCATCATCAATTTTCACATAAGAACTAAAATTAATCATTTTCCATCAATTTAAAACATATGGCAGTCGTATTTTTTACGTACAAATTATGTTGTTTCTTGAAGTAAATGTTTAGAATTAAATACCTTTGTCCCTTTAAACCATAACACAATACCTATGAAACATGTACTGATTTTTGCCGTAATGCTGGCCGTAATTTCCTGTAAACAAAACCCCGCTGAAACTGCTGAGCACAAAGCGCTCGTGGCTGCCCATGACACTATGAAAACGGCCCACGAGGCAATGACCGCCGAACATGATGCCATGAAAGACAATCACGAACAAATGATTACCGCTCACAAGGATATGGAAAACGATACGCTTCATATGGCAATAGAAAAGGAACACAGTGCCATACTTGCAAAACATCAAGGCCTTATAGAAAAACATAACGCGCTTTTAAAACAGCATGCGGAACTAGAAATCCGGCACGCTTCTGGGGACATGACACTCGAGGAAATGAAAAAAGAGCACAAAGCTATGGAGTCCGAGCATGAAAACATGGCAAAAGAACATCTAACCTTAAAAACGGAACACGAAAAAATTGCCGAAGAGGATAAGAAAATGATGATGGAAGATGCCGAGAAAACCGTGGAAGAGTAAATCACATTGGTATTAAATTAGTATAAAGGGGGCAGATATGGCCCTTTTTATGTAAGCTATCTATCCATCAGCGGTTGAACAAAACCCATTTGCGACCTTGGTGTCTCATCGGTAAAAAAATAGCCACAGGCACTCATTTTTTTTCCGGAGTCTTCTAAGCCTTCCTCTCCCCTGCCCTTAAATTTTCCCGTGCTTTTATACACCACATCGGTATCGGAAAATTCAGATATATTTTGCTTGTTGTACATTTTATTGTTCACAAGCCAATTGCTAATATCCGGCACCTGGTGACAACAGGCATGACCGGTGTGGTATGGTCCCCATGCGCTCCAACTTGCCTGTCTCACCTCGTTTTGTTCAAAGAGATTATCACCATCTTCATCATCGTGAATATTGTAGTCACAACCATACAATAAATTATTGAAAAGTACATTACCATTGGGTTTAACGGCCCCATTATACTTTTGCAATACCACATGTCTTAAAAAGTGGAAGGTATTGCCTATGATCCTATTGCCGTCGCCATTAATTTCAAAATACCCCTGACCATTGGTTCCCTTCATATAGGCCCCTTTAAAATAGCAATTGTCCACCGTATTGTTATCGCCGCTTATTTTCATCGGAGTACTTCCAATATTATTGATCTTTACATTTCTGACCCAACAGTTACTTGCGTTTGGCCTTATCTCTATTCCCGTCACCTCCAAATCGGTTCTATCACATGGGGTATTGGTATAGTAGGAAGACTGATATGTATTGGGAGTATGTAGATCTTTTCCTTCATAATCCGATATATGACAGTCCAAAACCGTATAATCTATAGTTAGATTTTCTATCCCGGCGAAGACGGTACCGTCCTGTATTTCAACTATCCCGGCTTCATCTATTGAAGTCCTGGAATTTCTAAAAGTACTTTTGATAATTGTACTATCTATGTTTTCGCCCATTAACAGGACATTACTAGGTATATCAAAGTGGTCTATGGGGTATATGCCATTATGCAACACCACTTTTTGTCTACCACCTACCAAGGTGGCGGCTTTGAGCTCTGCTTGCAGCGTTGTATCCCCATTAACGGAACTATGGATCGTGGAACCTAAAACAGGGGTAATCATTGAATAAACGGAATGGTCTGTAGGTATACCATCTTTAACCCCCGATGCATTCCAAAGCTCCATTTGGTCTTTATATATGGGGTCCACACATTGTGCATATGCAGATGTGCAAAGAACAAAAAATAAAAATGCTTGTTTTCTCATTTTTTGCAAGATAATTATTTCAAGAAACATATGGACTTTAATCCGATTACATCAAGTAGCCATTCGGTATAAAGTGCCTAACTACTACAAATTTATGCACTTTCTATGCCCCTAAACCTATCTTTTCAATACGTTTGAAATGGAAATTCTGCCAAGTGCGGCCCTATAGTGCTTTTAAGTTGGTTTCACCTGTATTATACTTTTTATTTGTCATGAAGTTGCGTGTAAGCGATATTGTAACATGTCCACTGTTATCTTGTCATGGTAACACCCCCTTTTTGTCTATCGCCGACCCGTTTTTTTGTACGCCCAATAGCATTACCAATCGCATTTTTTTGTCCTTTTTGCCACCCTCCCTTCTTGGCCTGCATGGAGGGTGCTATTACCGTCAATTTTGTGAGCTTGCCATTGCGGTCGGTGCCAGCGGTGATAACGGGTTTTGAGGGTTTTCTAACTCTGGATTTCTTTATTTTTGAGAGTATCTTAATCACCGCCGTTACTGCCCTTAATGTAAATTTTGCCAAAGTAAGGGCCACTGCTGCTACTTTCTTCAATAACCCCCGCACAACTCTGGCCGCATTTTTTAAAAGTCTTCCTATATTTATTAATAGATTTCCTGTTTTTTCTATAAGGTATAGAGGTAATGCCAATATGGCTCTTATTATGCTAAGTAGAGGATTTTTTTTTCTTCTTTTTTCTTTTTTCCGTGCCATATTCTATTTTTTAAGGTTATTGATTTGGACAGGTATCCAATACCCTCTCCATTTTTTAAGAATATATTATAAGTGC
>JBCBZE010000397.1:0-2755 GCA_039815505.1 Bacteroidota bacterium
ATGACACCCATTCATTAGAAACTTTTGCCCTTAAAAACAAAATTCCGGTATCGACTCATTTGGACACTTGGGCAATACTCACAAGGGACTACCTCGACACCCAACTTGACCAAAAGACGCTTAATGAGCAAAACCAAAAACTTAAGGCAATTGGAATTGACCAAAATGAATTTAGGAAAATCAGTAAAGGACTTTGGTGGACGATGACCGGTACAACGGAGTGGGTGTACCTTGGACTTTGGGATGTTTTTGCACTGAAACAGTATAGAAACCCGCTATATCGGTTCTACGGTAAAAAGTATTACTGGAACCTAATGTCCATAGGGCTGCGAGGAAGCGTATACGAAAATAAAAGTAGCAGCTAAAAAAGGCCATAACAAATAAGATCCAATGGTTTACAAAAATCACTATTGCTCATTAAGATTACTATATGATTGATTTGGGTTTTAAAGAATGAATCAAAAAATCGTTCCAAAAACAATTGGGAATTTAAAGAACTTTTATACGCATCGGAGGTTTTCTTCCAATCAAGATGCCCATTTAGTTTGGAGACAAAGCTTAAACATTGATTATCCTATGAATGATTCCTATACTATGCGCTATATTTGAATGTAGGTAGCGTTCAGTTTTTGATGCCCGTTTTGCAAGCAGCAGGAATGATATGTACATAAATCCAAATAACAATTTTTCGGAAAACTACGAAGCCAAGTTCAAAGAAGAGATCGAGGCGATAAAGAACATAGGAGTTGTAAAACAGTATGATAAAAACGACATTGTGCTATGTGAAGGAGGGCATAGTGATTTCATTTTCTTCGTTGAAAAAGGCGCCTTCAGGGGTTTTAGGGAAATCAATAACAAGGAGATAACCTTAGGTTTTTCATTTGCAGGCGATTTTGATTGTTGCCCAATATCCTATATACAGGATTTGCCCAGTAAAGACACCATAGAGGCCCTTTGTCCAAGCACAGTCATCAAGGTGCATAAAATGGACATTGAGTCACGGCTTTCAAAAGATTTACGAATAGAACAATTCACCAATTTTATGCTAAGCTCCTATGTGGAAACCTTGATTGGAAGATTTATGGAATTGAAGGCGTTTACCGCCGAGGAATGCTATATAAATTTATTAAAAAGACATCCGAAGCATTTAGCGTTAGTCCCTCATATGTACATAGCGGCCTATCTAGGCGTCACTAAAGAGCGCCTCAGCCGAATTCGAAAAAAGCTTGGATTGACTTAGATCAATTCAAAATTTACACGTTCTTAGTAGATTTGACTTTCAGTACACTTTTGAGCCCATTTAGCAATTTTTTGAACTCCTAAAAATGAGAACGTTATTATTGGTTATCGGCCTGTTATTTTGTTGTATTGAAACCTATCCACAAGAATCCACTGCCAAGGAGCTTAGAGCGGTAATGAACCGGCATATGGATTGCAGTGGCAAGAAGCCCGTTTGTAGTTTTCTACTCTTTCTAAAAAACGGAAAAACCGGATTTACCTTTAATGAAGGGTTGGGTATTGTAGGAAGAAATGACCATCCTGTCAATGCCTCTTACCAATATAATGTAGCCAGCATAACCAAAACACTGGTTTCGACGATAGTTTTGCAATTATTTGAAGAAGAAAAGCTAGGTATTGATGACTTCATTAAAAACTATCTTGAAACCGTCGATTTTGTTCGGTACGATGAATTGCATATTTATAAAGGTAAAAAATATCAAGATACCCTTACAACAGAAATGCTACTAAACCACACTTCCGGGATTGCGGATGTATTTGTTGATGCGGAGACACGATTCAATCTTAGTGTTTTGTTTCATCCAAAAAGGCAATACACAGCGCAGAAATTTTATAAGAGATATTTTAGATATAACTTGAACAAAAAACCGGCCAACATCCCAGGGAAGGGCTATCATTATTCCGACATAAATTATATGCTCTTGGGTTTTATTATCGAGAAAATAGAGAAAAAGCCCCTTGCAGAAGTTATAAGGGAACGAATACTAACCCCATTAGATCTAAAAAACACATACTTTGAATATTACGAAGAAGAACGGGGGGCCGGTAAAAGGATAGATGCCTTTTTAAACAGAATAAATATCACCAAACGTATAAACACCTCCTATGAATGGGGCGGTGGCGGTATCGTTTCAACAGCGGAAGACATGGCCATTTTTATAGAGGCTCTTTTTAACATGGAACTATTTAAGGACAGAACAACGCTTAAAAGAATGATAGATATATCCAAAACTACCGCTTACGATAAAAGTTATGGATTGGGTATCTATAAGTGGGAACTTGACGGTAAAGTATTTTATGGCCACGGTGGGTTTTACGGATCAATTTTAGCCTATTCCCCCGAACATCAAATAACTATTTCATCAAATATTGGACAATCTTCCCCTCCCTTTAATTCAAGCGTATTGGTAGATAAAATAATTCAAATTGGATCTAAAGATCCATAAGGCAACGGGACATAGCTTCTGGGGTGTTGAATTGTTTTTAAAGTAAAGAACCGTTATCAGGACTCCAGATTTTTATAAACACCATGTCATTAAATTAGTGGTTAGCTAATTACGATAAACATCTCTTTTACTGGGGCTATAATGGAGGGTGGCTCCAAGAACTCCGAAAACCAGCCATATATATTCTAACACTATAACATGTTGGTATGGGTTGAGCATAGCACCTATGGTAATTCCGATTATTGCTCCGGTACTTAAGAATAGGGCAGCATGTTTTAAGACATCATACA
>JBCBZE010000177.1:0-7334 GCA_039815505.1 Bacteroidota bacterium
AATTCCTTGGCCATTTCCAATTGCATTCTAAAGTACTTGTCCTCCGCAGGGGTTTGATCATCATAGCCTATTTCACCAATGGCCACCACATTTTCCTTATGTAAATACAAGGGTAGTAATTCAATCACCTGCTCGGCCAAGACCTCATTATTGGCTTCTTTGGAATTTAAGCCTATCGTGCAATAATGTTGTATTCCAAATTGACTGGCCCTAAAGGGTTCCCAACCTACTAAGCTACTAAAATAGTCTTGAAAGGAGCCTACCTGTGTACGGGGTTGCCCTAGCCAAAATGAAGGTTCGATAACCGCTACTACTCCCGCTTCCGCCATAGCCTCATAATCATCCGTCGTTCGCGATGTCATATGCACATGCGGGTCTATAAACATCATTTTTTCACTCATATTTTTTTTTTAAATTATCCCAACCTAATTGTTTTTCTTCTATCTGTTTTACTAAGTCAATATGCTCCGATATCAATGTCCTGGCTCCCGGAAGCTTAGCGTGATAACAACAAAGTGCACCTGCCCTATTCTCCGTTACATCTTCACTTTTTAACAAACGTTCCATATCTTTTAAAAGTGTAGTGTCTAAAAATTGGGTAACCGGACGCCAAAATAAAGGGTCTATCTTTCTGGAAGCTGCCCAACGTTCATGCGCATAATCCGATATAATACGGGTTAGCTCCTTGTTCGCCCTTTCATCAACATGCATGATCTCCTGTAAATTTTGTTGCATAAAAGCAGCCTTGAGATACATCTGATTCCATTCCTGATCGTTAAAATAAAGTGCCGGATATGGATTATTGAGTGCAATGGCATCAAAAATGACAGCAATATTGGTTCGTAAGGCCTCTACCGCTGTACTTCTATAATTCTCGGCATGGGGTAAAAGTACCAAAAACTTAAGGAAGGTCTCCAGTTCACGGGTGTCCGCAATTTGAATAATATTCGCCACTTTGGGAGAAAAAAAATCATGTTCCCTATCAAGTACCCTGATCAAAAGAAAGATTCTTGCCAATTGCTGAAGATTTGCCTTTTGGCTTTCCAAATAACGCTTTACATCGGTCTCTTCCAAATCCATGGATGCAGGGTAGGTCGCGGGAATTTTGGAAGGAATTAGACTATAGGTCAAATACAGTTCTCTCGTAGACCTTTCCTTGGTTATCATGTCGACCTTGTCATTCAACCAATTCCTGGCTTCCTTTTCAATGGAACCTTTAATAATTTTGGCCAATTGATCGTCTACATTTTCTAATAGCATCGCAACCTAGTTACTTTGGAAAATACTTTTATCGGACAAGCTTTTGGTTAAAGTAAAACATGGATAAAAGGATAGGTAAAAATAAAACTATTTTACGGTTGAAAAGCATAAAACCGACATATAAAAAAGTTTCTACGTTAATCGTACGGCTTATGGTATCTTTTTTATATCCTCCTTCATTTTTTATACTTTTACTTCAAATATGATACCATGCTAGGCCTAAAATTACCTACCGACCCGCGTTGGGTAAATATTGTTGAGAAAAATATAGATGAAATCCTTACGGACCATGCCTATTGTGAGCAAAAAGCGGCTAGCACGGCCATTTCTTTAATTGTAAGTTTTCCTGAATTTACTGAGCTCACCCAGGAAATGATTGCCTTGTCCCGTGAGGAAATGGGGCATTTTAAAATGGTACATGATCGTATTATTGATCGTGGAAAAACCCTGGGTCGGGATAGAAAAGATGAATATGTAATTGCATTGCTGAAATTTTTTCCCAAAGGTGGCAGTAGGGTTACACAGTTGGTTCATAGGTTGTTATACGCCGCATTGATCGAGGCGCGAAGTTGTGAACGTTTTAGATTATTGTCCGAAGCACTCCAAGATAGGGAACTGGCCGACTTTTATCATAAGCTTATGATAAGCGAAGCGGGACACTATACTATGTTTCTGAACTTTGCAAGGAAATACGGGGACCGTCAAGAAGTGGATAAAAAATGGCAAGCCTTGTTGGATCATGAAGCTACCATAATGAAAGAATTGGGAAAAAAGGAAAGCATTCACGGTTAGCTATTTTACCGTATTGGGGACATTCATCCTAACTATATGAACAATTCATTTTTGTGAACAAGGGGAGTCATTCAATTTCTATACCTACATAATGTTTAAACGATGTAGATGACAGTACTGCCTATTCCAGCTACTTTCAAGAATTCAACTTTTGTAGATAATAGTCATAGGTAGCAAATTGTGAGCGTACTTTAAATCTATTGTTCTTACGATACGCATTGTCCTGTTCTTTTGAAAAGATTCTTGCCTTTACATTATCGTTCCAGGAGATTTCGAAAGTATCCATTAACTCTTGCTTTATGTCCTTATCATAAATAGGGCAACCCACTTCTACCCGATAATCCAAGTTTCTTGTCATCCAATCTGCAGAAGAAATATATACTTTGGGTTCATTTTCATTACCGAATATAAATATTCTGGGGTGTTCCAAAAATTTATCCACGACACTTATGGCTTCAATATTCTCGCTCATCCCCTCAACTCCGGGAATTAAACAACATACACCTCTGATAATCAATTGAATTTTTACTCCGGCCCTACTTGCTTCATACAGTTTATCTACCATTTTATAGGAAGTAAAGCTATTCATTTTTATCTTGATATATGCTTCTTTTCCGACGATCGCACTAGCAATTTCATTGTCTATTAATTTTTCAAAGACATTGCTGGTATAGTGGGGGGACACAATAAGATGTTTGTACTTTTTTATTTTGTAGGTGGTCTCAAAGAAATCAAAAACCTTGTTCAGCTCTCGCAAAATCTTATCATTGGCCGTAAACAAGGTATAATCGGTATAAATTTTTGCTGTGGATTCATTAAAATTACCTGTACTTATAAATCCATAACGTTTAAGGCCATCAACCTCTTCCCGTTCTATCAAACATATTTTACTATGGACTTTTAGGCCGGGGACCCCAAAAATAAGTCGGACCCCTTCTGCTTGTAATTGTTCGGCATATTGAATATTAGCTTGTTCATCGAACCTAGCCTGCAATTCTATCTGAACGGTTACCTGTTTTCCGTTTTTGACGGCATTGACCAAAGAGGCGGCCACTTGGGAATTGTTCGCCAAACGGTATACGGTAATCTTGATACTCTTAACCTTGGGGTCCAAAGCAGCTTCCCTCAGAAACCGAATGATATAAGAAAATGTATGATATGGCGTGTATTGTAAATAATCCTTTTCGGCAATCTGTTCCAATAAACTACCTTCCATGTTAAAACCTTTTACCGGTAAGGCCTTTATTTTATCATACATCAAATCTTGTCTGCCCAAACTTGGAAAACCCATATAATCCCGTCTATTATGGTATCTACCGCCAGGGATAACGCTATCCGTATCTTCAATATGCATTTTGTCCTTAAGAAACTGTAAGGTATCCTTTTCTATACTTTTATCATATACAAAACGAACGGGGTCACTTATTTTTCTATGTTCTACACTCGACGATATTTTTTCGATAAAACTTTTACTAAGGTCATTATCAATATCCAATTCGGCATCACGGGTAATCTTGATCATATGTGCCGAAACGGATTCATAATCGAACATCGTAAAAATACTTTCCAGGCAATGACGGATCAGGTCATCCAAGACTATGATGTAATTCTTGTCCCCTTCTTTGGGAAGTTCCACGAAACGATCAATACCTTTGGGTATCTCTATCAATGCATACCGTATGCCATCGGGCGCATTTTTCTGTTCCTCTTTATTTGTTTTCAAAACTATTTTAACGGCCAAGTACGCGGCAGTATCCTTTAAAGTGGGGAATTCCGTGAGGTCGTTGAGAATAATCGTCATTAAGACCGGGCTTACCTTTTGGATAAAATAGTCCTTAATGAATTCGGTTTGTTTTTCAGAAATTTCCGTTTCATCGACCAAAAAAATGTTCTGGGATTCCAACTCCTGTTCTATATCCCTTAATATTTCAAGGCTTTTACTCTGTTGTTTAATTACTATCTCCGTAATTTCCTCCAGCAAATCCTTCGCTTTTTCACCTCCCAAAACACTCTTACCCGTCTTTCCAGCATCTACTATTCGTTTTACCGTGGCATAACGTACTTTAAAAAATTCGTCCAAATTGTTCGAGAATATTCCCAGAAATCGCAGACGTTCTATTAAGGGAACTTTTTGATCGGCACTCTCCTGTAATACCCGTTCATTAAATCGTAACCAACTGATTTCTCGGTTGATATATTGGTTCTTGGTTTTTGTCATTATCTCAGTTGCTTTGGAAATAAGATTTGTTTTGTTATACCCTTACTTACTGAACTCCATTCGTCTACATTAAAATTTAATTGAACCAACCCGGAGGTAGGGACATTATCAATAGGTGAATTGCCACATTGATTTACCATATTGGTAAACGCATAATTATGGCCAAAAATCATCACGGTATGCAACCCGTTATCCAAACCCTGTACAAATTGAAAAACCCCCTCCCCGGAAAAATCGTACAATTGGTTCGTTACTTCAAAAGAGGAAAAGCCAAAATCCATTTTGCGTAAAAAAATCATACACGTATGCAATGCCCTGTTCGCGGGGCTGGAATAAACAGCATCCACCTCCAAATTTAGATTCTTAAATGCATCTGCCACCAAATGCCCATCCATAACCCCTCTTTCTTTTAAAGGCCTATCCTTATCATGCACTTGATAATCCCAAGAGGATTTTCCGTGTCGTACCACTATTAATTTTTTCACTTCTCCTATTTTACGGGGCCAAACGTTCTATTTTCCAATTGAAATCCTCTAACAAGTTATATCGTATCCTATCATGCAATCTATTGGGTCTACCCTGCCAAAATTCGAACGAGATAGGCTTTACAAGATATCCTCCCCAGTATTCCGGCCTTTCTATTGCTTTACCGTTATACTCTTTTTCCAATTGTTCCAATTTTTTCTCCAGGAATTCCCTGGAAGGGATAACGCTACTTTGGTTAGATACTATAGCGCCCAGCTTACTACCTTCCGGTCTTGATTCAAAATACCCATCGGATAAATTTTTGGTGATTTTTTCGGCCTTTCCCTTTATAATGATCTGCCGTTCCATATTAGGCCAAAAAAAGGAAAGACACACATTTGGATTGTGGTTAATGGCTTTGCCCTTCTCACTTTCATAGTTGGTATAAAAGATAAAACCCTCATAGGTATACTTCTTTAACAGCACCACTCTATTCTTGGGAAAGCCATCCAACCCAATCGTTGAAATGGTCATGGCATTGGGTTCATCCAATCCTTGGGAATCTTCCACCTCATAAAACCATTTTTGAAAAAGCTCCATAGGATTGTCCAAAACATCTTTAGCCGTAAGGGAACTTTTCCTATAGGCTTTTCTATAGCTACCCAAGTCTTTTTGCATACACTCGTATTGAGAAAACAAGATAATCAAAGTTTGGTAAAAGAGCACACATTCGAGACTTCAAAAAGTAAACACTTTTCCGTCATCCGACAATTCTACATTGGGAAAAATTTCTGCCGCTTCTTCCTTGAAAAATTCGATGGACTTATACCGAGTGGAATAGTGGCCCAGTAGCAGAAGACCTACTTGGGCTTCCTTGGCTATAGTTGCCGCTTCTTTTGCCGTAGAATGTTTTGTTTTTGCGGATAAATGCCCCTCGGATTCTAAAAATGTAGATTCGTGGTACAATACATCCACTTTTTTGACCATGGGAATCAAATCTGGTTGATACCCAGTATCACTACAATACGCATAACTTCGGGGATGCGGAGGGTCATGGGTAAGCGCTGCATTGGCAATAATCGTATGATCGTCCATTATGACATCCTTTCCTTGCTTTATATTGTGAAAATAGGACGTGTCTATTTTATAGTTCTGAACTGCTTCCAGATTTAATTTTCTTTCTCCTACTTTTTCCCGAAACAGGAAGCCGTTAGTATATATTCTGTGATCCAAGGGAATAGTTTCAACGCTAACGGTATCGTCTTCAAAAATGAGCTCGGAGGAGCTAGAGGTCAACTCATGAAAACACAACGGATAATTGGTCCAGGAATCCCCTAGTTTTAGTAATAAGGTAATAGCTTCCTTGATGCCCTTGGGACCATAAATATGCATTTCTTTATCCCGTCCCAAAAGCCTAAACGTGGATATAAGACCTGGAAGACCAAAAAAATGGTCCCCGTGTAAATGGGAAATGAAAATATGATTGATTCTAGAGAATTTTATTTTATTTTTCCGCAGTTGTACTTGTGTTCCCTCGCCACAATCTATTAAAAAAAGATGATTTTTTATCTCAAGGACCTGGGCCGTCGGATTCGTTAATGTACGTGGTGTGGCGGCATAACAACCTAGTATGTGTAACTTCATTTATTCAGAATTCTGAATGTGCGAACATTATAAATCCAAATCTCTTTCTATTTCTTCCATTTCAATAATATCCTTGGCTTCCCGAATAGTAGGAACTACACAGATTTCGTCCGGCGTTTCATCATAGGAGACTTTGTTGGTCACCAAAACAAAAGATTTTCTTTTTGCCCTGTGCGTATTGGACAATTGTAAAAATTCGAGAATATCATTTGCCGTGAGCTTGGAAAAGGAAAAAAGGTTAACAATAATATGATCATTCGCTATTTTGGTGTAAGCATTGGTAAGGTTTTCCAAGAACTTTTGTAACGAAATGTTCTCTTGAAAAACAATGGTGGTAGTGCCTTCTTTATCAAAAATCATAGCGTTTCTATTTTATTTTTGAAGCTAATAAATATATAACGGCCATACGAATGGCTACTCCATTTTCCACCTGATTTAATATGATGGACTGTTTGGAATCTGCCACATCGCTTGTTATCTCTACCCCACGATTAATGGGTCCGGGATGCATTATAGTTATTTCCTTATCCAGACTGTCCAAGATATTTTTGGTGACACCAAACTGTTTGGTGTATTCACGGGTCGTGGGAAAATAACTAATGTCCATCCTTTCGTTCTGAATGCGGAGCATATTGGCCACATCGCACCAATTCAACGCCTTGCGCAAATTGGTTTCAACTTCCACTCCCAAAGATTCTATATGCTTGGGAATCAAGGTCTTTGGACCACACACCTTTACATGCGCCCCTTGTAATTTAAGGGCAAAAATATTAGACAGCGCAACTCTGGAGTGAAGAATATCGCCTACTATAATCACATTTTTACCGCTCACATCCCCCAATTTTTCCCGAATGGAAAAAGAGTCCAATAGGGCCTGCGTAGGGTGTTCATGTGCACCATCCCCAGCATTGATAATGGAAGCCTTGACATGCTTGGACAAGAATATACCCGCCCC
>JBCBZE010000396.1:0-2779 GCA_039815505.1 Bacteroidota bacterium
CAGAGAATTCAAAAAGGGGGAGTTGTTATTGGAAGAAGGCGACGTATGTAATCACCTTTCTTTTCTAGAAAATGGATTGCTGCGATTTTTTATTTGGCACGATGGAGAGAAAATGAGTAAGTTTTTTACCATAGCTCCCTATATGTTTACCTCGCAACGAAGTTTTAACCTTAGAATACCTGCTAAAGAAAGTATCGAAGCTCTGGAAGATAGTTCTTTATGGCAAATTGGCTATGAGGACAATCAAAAACTCCTTAAAATGGAGGTTTGGAATACTTTTGCCCATAAGGTGACGCAAGAAGTACAGTTTTTCACTGAGAATATTTTGGAAAATCTACAAAGCAAGACCGCGGAACGGCGGTATAGGGAAATATTGGAGAAAAATCCTTTGTTCATCCAACGAATCCCTTTAAAGCACTTAGCATCTTTTCTCGGTATCACCCAACAATCCCTAAGCCGTATCAGAAAAAATATTTCCTAGCCTAGAACGAATTTACCATAAGGTAAATACCTTACATTATTATATGGGTAGCTTTGTCAAAAAAACGTGAAAACTATATTTCTAGCGATTCTGCTTATTGTCATATCGCCAACCATTGGAGCACAACATATGGAGCAAACCAACAAACATTTCTGGCATACCGAGAAAACCATCGCATCAGCCGGAAAAATATGGAAAATATGGACTGATGTCCCCAAATGGAAAGATTGGGATGTGGGGTTAAAAAATGCCTCTATCACCGGTAATTTTGAACTTGGCACCAAAGGGAAAATAGTTTCTCTAGAAGGGCGTACGTCAAAATTTAAAGTAGTTGAATTCAAAAAAGGCAGATACTATACCTTCAAAACAAATCTACCTTTCGGTGGATTGTATGTAAAAAGGTATCTTGAAGAAAAAAAGGGAAGTCTCTATTTCACCCATGAAGTGTGGTTCAAGGGGCTTACGGCAAGAGCTTTCTCAAAGAAATTTGGGTCAGAGTTTCGAAAAATGCTTCCTGAGGTGATGTTAAAAATAAAGGAAATCGCGGAACAATGATTACATTAAAATTAATGTATTTGGCCAATATCGCAGTAGCTGGCTGGATCAGTATTACCAGCCTTTTCTTTCCAAAAAAGGCAGCACTGACCGTATTTTCCAATGCCTATGGTTATTCTGAAGTTATCCGGTTGGTAGGAGCCCTATGGGGCGCCATCTTTATTTTATCCATTATAGGGCTATTTTATCCCAAGAAAATGGCGTTGGTTTTGCTCTTTCAATTAATTTATAAAGGAGCTTGGGTGTTATTTGTACTACTTCCTGCACTTGTTAACAAACAGTCCTATCCACGCGGAATGGCAACATTCTTTATAATTTGGTGTGCTCTATTACCCTTTGTTATCCCTTGGAAAGCATTGTTTCAAGGGACTTAATGGCATGTTCATAGCCTATGCGATACGCCTTTTCCATTCCCTTCCTATCCAAAATCCCTATTTTCTCCAGCTCCTCTGGTTCTATCACCAAATTACAAGAGGTTAATTTTTCCATATTGGACGCATAAATCATCAATCCCGTAACCCTTCCGGTTAACTGTAAAGAGTTTTTTAATGCGTTCTTATGTAGTTTACTTACAATGGATACATTACTTCCGATGACGACATCTACGGTATCTTTTACAGGTTCCAAAGGAAAGTTGTTCATAATGCCTCCGTCGGCATACAGTTGTCCGTTTAAATCAACAGGACTAAAAACGGGGGGTAAGGCGGCGGAAGCCAACAAGGGTCTTATTAATTTCCCCGAAGAAAAAAATTCTTGACCTCCTTTTTGCAAATTGGTCGCTACCACATATAATTTTTTGTTCAAGGCCTCAAAGGAATCTTCAGGGAAATAACCTTTGAAAATATCAAAATACCTATCGGTATCTATGAAACCTGCCTTCGTAATGGTCAGAAAACTATATTTAAACAATGGCGTTTCCTTAAAAAAGGCCAGCATATCCTCAACCGTATTACCATTAGCATAAAGCGCCCCCACCAAGGCACCTACACTACTGCCCGAAATGGCATCGGCCTCAATGTTAAGTTCGTTCATAGCCTGTATTACACCAATATGGGCCATTCCACGAACGCCTCCCCCTGAAAGGACAAGACCAATGGATTTGGGTGTTCTGCTATTGGAATTCATCTTAACTTGTAACTATTTTATCCACTGTTGGTATTATGTTCTATATAGGGTTGTTGTTTAGCCTCAAAAATAGAACGATCTTCGCTTAAAACATACATTTTTTACAATCGTTAACCTGGATTTTACAGACCAGTCAGTCCATATTCCGTGATTATTCCGCAGGAGGATACTGTTTTAAGTCATTTCAACGGATTTTATGTCGTAATTACCTTGACCATAGGTTCTATCATTAAAATAATCGTGAATAAAATAAACCGTTCAATTGGTTTGATCAAAAATTTAAATTTGTTAATTTTTTGCCCGTTTGGTAATTATCCTAGTACTATTACGACCAAATTATTTGTAAGTTTATGGACTAATTTGGTTGCTTTGAAGTCACCTTTACCACATCATACCGCAATTTTGGTTTTTGCCAATTCGTCAAGTGAAGAATTGAGGCATAAAACTTTTACCAAAGACGGGTTGTTATTTCAAGAACTTACCAAACATACCCTCAAAACGGTAAAACAGACCAAACTCCCTTATTTTCATATTTCCGAACAGCAACAACAGGGCAATTCTTTTGGCGAACGTTTTACCAATGCCATTCAGTCCATATTTAATAAAGGGTACGAGCAA
>JBCBZE010000389.1:0-2832 GCA_039815505.1 Bacteroidota bacterium
CTAGAATTGTTTGGGGAGGAAGGCAATACCATTGTCTTTGCTGTCAAGGACAGTTCTTTGTATACCCCTTCAAAATTTAATCGTTGGAACAAACTGAGCAAACAACTACAGGCATTTCCAGAGGTGGATTTTGTACTTTCTACGGAGAATTTGCAGGAATTGGTAAAGGATAATGAAAAACAGGAATTTATTTTACAACCTTTTATAAAGGACATTCCCAAAACCAAAAAAGCTGTAGATACACTTGCCGAACATCTCTTTAACGACCTTCCATTCTACGAAAATCTTATATATAACAAGGAAAGTCGTACCATTAGAACGGTAATGTACCTCGATAAAGATATTGTAAACACTGCGGTACGAAAAGACTTCATACTCAAAGACCTTACCAATTTGGTCAACAATTTTGAGGAAGAGACCGGTTTGGATGTGAGGGTATCGGGCATGCCCTATATTCGTACCAAGAACTCTCAAAACATTATTGATGAAATAGGGAAGTTTATACTTGCCGCCCTGGGGGTCACATCTTTGATTTTCTTTTTCTTTTTTAGAAGTTTTAGAGCCACTATAATCTCAATGTGTATTGTGATCATAGGGGTAATGTGGGCTTTTGGTATTCTTGGCCTTTTAAAATACGAGATTACGGTATTGACCGCTTTGATTCCCCCGTTAATTATTGTCATTGGTATTCCCAACTGTATTTTTCTTATCAATAAATACCAACAGGAAGTAAAAAAACATGGCAACCAAGCCCTATCCTTGCAGCGGGTAATATCAAAAATTGGCAACGCCACCTTGATGACCAATGTAACCACAGCCTCCGGGTTTGCCACCTTTATTATTACCGATAGCAAACTTTTAACGGAATTTGGTATTGTAGCCTCGATAAACATCCTTGGAATATTTATTCTTTCGCTGTTGATTATACCTATTATCTACAGTTTTATGTCGCTTCCCAAAACAAAGCATTTAAAACATTTGAACAAAAGGTGGATCGATACTTTTGTGAATTGGATGGAACGCATCGTTAGGGAAAAAAGAATTTCGGTCTATGTGGTATCCATAATTTTATTGGTTGTAAGCATCATTGGTATTTATCAAATAGATATCTCGGGAAGTCCTATAGAGGATATGCCAAAAAAAGCAGGTTTTTTTAAGGATATTCGTTTTTTTGAAGCGGAATTTGATGGTATAATGCCCGTGGAAATTGTTGTGGATACAAAACGAAAAAAAGGGGTGTTAAAACCGGCGACATTAAAAAGAATGAATCGTTTGGGAGAGGTTATTGACGATACCCCTGAACTGTCGAGGCCTATTTCCGTAGTGGACTTGGTAAAGTATTCCAAGCAGGCCTTTTATAGTGGAATCCCAAAGTACTACCAGCTACCCACATCACAGGAGAACACCTTTATTACGGATGTGGCACGAAAATCATCGGACAATAGTAATCTTTTAGAAAGTTTTGTGGACAGCACGGGACAGGTTGCCCGGATCACCACCTACATGAAGGATGTGAAGACGGATCGTATGGAGGAAATAGAAGAAGATTTAAAAGAGCATATCGTTAAAATTTTCCCCAAGGAACGATACGATGTTTATTTAACCGGGAAGGCCCTGCTTTTTCTAAAAGGGACAAAATACTTGGTAAAAAACTTAGTACTCTCCTTGGCTCTGGCCATAGGGTTGATAGCCCTTTTTATGGCTTATTTATTTCGTTCCTTTAGAATGATCATCATTTCCCTAATTCCCAATTTATTACCGCTAGTAATAACGGCAGGAGTTATGGGATTTGCAGGTGTCCCCATTAAACCGTCCACTATTTTGGTATTCAGTATCGCCTTTGGTATCTCGGTGGACGACACCATTCATTTCTTGGCAAAATATAGACAGGAACTTGTTGCCAACAAATGGAGGATAAAAACATCTGTTTATAATGCTCTTAGGGAAACCGGGGTAAGTATGTTCTATACGTCCATTGTTCTTTTCTTTGGTTTTTCCGTATTTATTATTTCCAATTTTGGCGGTACCGTTGCATTGGGGGCATTGGTTTCCGCCACACTTCTTTTCGCTATGTTGGCCAATTTAACCTTATTGCCCTCGCTCCTTTTATCGCTGGAAAGAAGTATCGCGAACAAGGAGGTATTGAAAAAACCACAAATCGATATTCTTCCCAAAGAAGAGATCAATATCAAAGAGTCAGACAAGTAATACCGGCTTTGTTAGCTATTTATACAACCTATAAGTCGGTTATTTTTTGCCAAAAGGCTATCTTTGGCGTTATAATTTTGACGTATTTTATAATGAACTCCACAAGCGTAAAAGAATTGCTTTCCATGTCCCCCTCACAACAAAAGGTGGTTGTAAACGGATGGGTAAAGACCTTTAGAAGCAACAGGTTTATAGCCTTAAACGATGGATCCACTATTAACAATATTCAATGTGTAGTGGATTTTGAAAAGTTTAATGAGCATCTATTGAAGCAAATCGCTTCTGGCGCGGCACTAAAGATCACTGGAGTATTAACAGAGAGTCAAGGCAGGGGACAAAATGTGGAAATTCAGGTAACCGAAATAGAAGTTCTCGGTGGTGCCAACCCTGAAACTTATCCCATACAACCCAAAAAGCATTCTTTAGAGTTTCTTAGGGAAAAAGCCCACTTACGTATCCGCACCAACACCTTCAGTGCGGTAATGCGCGTACGTTCGGCATTATCTTTTGCAGTACATCAATACTTTCAAAAAAACGGATTCTATTATTTTCATGCACCCATAATAACGGGATCGGATGCTGAAGGTGCCGGAGAAATGTTTAGGGTCACTACCTTGGACCCCA
>JBCBZE010000246.1:0-5422 GCA_039815505.1 Bacteroidota bacterium
ACATATGAAAAAGTAGCCAGGGGGCTAACCAGTCATGCCGAGGCGGTAAAAGTATATTATAATCCCGAGGAAGTTACTTTTACGGCTTTAGTGCAAGTATTCTTTGGTTCCCATGACCCTACAAGTCTAAATAGACAAGGCCCGGATAGGGGCACGCAGTACAGGTCGGTCGCCTTTTATAAGGATGAAAAGGAGAAGAAAATCATAGAAGACTACATGGCCGTTCTAACAGACAGTAAGGTATATGGAAGACCCATAGTAACCCAAGTAGTTGCGTTCGATACATTCTATGACGCGGAGGATTACCACCAAGATTATGAACGTAACAATCCCAACAGTTCTTATATTAGGGCTGTTTCCATTCCCCGCTTAAACAGATTCAAGAAAAATTTTCCAGCATATTTGAAGGAAGAAGCGCATTAAGTGGTCCTGTAAAGCCTAAAATTTAGTATTTTAGGCCCATGAGAAAATTATTTATACCCCTAATATTTTTCTTTTTAGCCTGCAATAGCCCCAAAAAGAAAGACCATCAAATCATTGAAGTAAAAAAAGCGTCTAAAAGTCCTGTTTTAGATGGAAAAGCGACCGACAATTGTTGGAATATGGCCCAATGGCATGCCTTGGACCAGAATTGGATCGGAGATTCATATTCACATGAAGATTTTAATGGGCGATACAAACTGTCATGGGATATGGACGCCCTATATATTCTGGTGGAGATTACCGATGATGTTTTGTACGACCAGTATAAAGACCCCTTAAAACTTTGGTGGGACGATGATTGTGTAGAGGTTTTTATCGATGAAGATAATTCCGGAGGTTTACATCAGTTTAGCCATAATGCATTTGCATACCATATTGCCGCGGATGGTAACGTTGTAGACCTTGGGCCCGATAAGGAACCCCATTTGTATAACGACCATGCCATTTCAAAAAAACTTACCCAAGACAATACCACCCTATGGGAGATTGCCATTAAGTTGTATGATGATACTTTTCTGGATGGTACAAAAAACAACACTTCCAAAAAGTTGATCGCCAAGAAAAAAGTGGGTTTTGCGTTGGCCTATTGTGATAATGACGGTAGTTTGGAAAGAGAAAATTTTATAGGTTCCGTTTTTGTGCCCGGAGAGGATAAAAATCAAGGCTGGATCAATGCGGATATCTTTGGGACCTTGGTACTCATAGAATAATATTATCGCTCTAATACCACATCACTATACTTGGAATTGATAACGATCGACTTTCCATTGTTACGGCTGATATTATATCCTTTGTGCAGCACCTTATTGTGGTTTTTAGTCTTATTCAAGGTTAGACTTTCAGGACAACTGAACTGCGAAGAAGTACCATTTACGGAAATAACAAAGGGTGTTTTGGGGAGCACGCAAATGAGCTCCCCGTTTTGCACCGTCACATCCATATCCGTGAAGTTCTCAGATATCGAATTAATGGTCAATTCCCCAAAATTATTATTTACATACGCGCTTTTCAACAATTTGTCTATGGTAACATTGGACGATACCGCATTTAAACGCAAATTACTTACCTCCTGTAAATTTACCGCATCGGAATAGTCGGTCTTAAGTTGCCCATAATTCCATTTTTGAACGCTTACCGGGGAATAGGAAGCCCTAACAATGGTATTGCCACCATCAATTGTGGTCGCAAGCAAGCTGGTATAGGACAAGGTAGCGTTCAAATTTCTGGTATGCTCCGCCAACTTCACCTCGCCATGACGTACGTTCATCTTGAGCTTTGTTGATTTGGGCATTTTAATCTTAATCGTCTTCTTTATTTTATAATTTTTATTCTTACCCTCGGAAGATCGGTAAAAAATATGCGGTGAATCATCATCTCCGGAAATAAAAACACGGCGTTGTTGCTTTCTAAGCTCCTCCATTTCCTCTTTGCGTTCTTTCAGCATTTTCTTCCTTTCTTCCATGACCCTTTTGCGCTCTTCCATGCGTTCTGCACGTTCTTTTAAACGTTCTTCGCGTTCTTCATTTCTTTTATTCATCTCCTCGTTTCTTTTCTCCGCCCTTTCTTTTAATCTTTCGCTCCAATCTTCCATACGCTCTTTATACTCATCGTTAAAGCTTTTATCGAACTCTTTTTTCCATTCCTCCAAATACTTTTCCCCTTCTTTCTTATACTTACTGTAATCAAAATTTTGAATGGGCATAGGGGGCATTGGCGGCATCTCTGGAATTAAAGGTAAATCCGGGATATGAAGATCCAGGAACAAAGGTTCTACATTCGGAAGATCGGGAATGGATATCTCCAGGTTATGGAAACTAACCAAATCGTTACCATCAAAGACCCATGAGCTTCTACCTCTTGTACGTATCTCTATCGTCTTACTATTTCCAACGATTTCAATACCCGATTCTTTAAAATACGCTTTGGCCTCTTCCTCGGATGCACCTTCCAAAGTTATCTCCGCCTCTATTGCTACCTGGTTCTTGTTCCAGGTTTCAAATTCAATGTCCGTATGGCTGGTATTGATGTCCAATACCGCCTCATTGCCTACATTAAAGGTTTCTTGATATGTTTTGCTCTGCTGCCCGTAAACCGTTAGGGTAAGTAGACATAATACGGCGCTAACTATCCTGTATAATTTATATGATTTGTTCATTTTTTGATGATTTTAATTCGTTTAACGTATCTCTTAACTTCTGCAACAACTGTAAACGCAACTGTAAATTTTTAATCAAAGCCGTAATGGTCTGGTCATTAGGACCTATTTCGTTCAACTCGGTATTCAATTTTTCATATTCCGTATTAAGTTCGCCCAACCGATCCATAAAACTATCTACCAACGCTTTGTTATCCTCCGAAACTTCTAATTGGGAAAGTGCAAGGTTTATATTGGCCACATAATAATGTTCCACTTTCTTAAGATCGGGCGACAAGTCCCCTAAAGAAATATTTTTAACCTCTTGGACCTTGTTATCCGTATCCACCACGGATGGATGTACCGTATCGTTCTTGGAAAGTTGTTGATACCCAAAAATCCCTATACTGACCAACACTACAATGGAGGCCGCTATTTTTAGCATAAAGAAGGACGATTTCCTTCGCTTGGGCAAATCCCTGTCCAGACGCTCCAAAAAACGCTCCTCGTGACCCGCTTTCATGGGGTATTTTTCCTGCTCCTTGTGTTCCTTGAACATTTTCCTAAGATCCTGTGCCATACCTTCTATCCTTTAATAGTTCTTTTAATCTGCCTTTGCCCCTTAATAACCGGGTTCTACATGTAGTTCCCGTTAAATTGAGAATTTGTGAAATCTCATTATGATCATAACCTTCTATGAGAAACAACTGCACTACGTATTTATAATTTTCGGGCAATTGTTCTATGGCCAATTTCACATCGGCAACGGTAACCCCATCCGATACGGTCCAATCCTCATCCTCGGAAACCTGCATATAACTTTCATTTAATTCTACCAATTGCTCTCGTTTCGATTTTAAAAAATCGATGCTCTTATTGATTACGATCCGCTTTAACCAAGCCCCAAAGGTAACCTCGCCCTTAAACTGATCTATTTTTTGAAACGCCTTTATAAAAGATTCCTGCAGAACGTCTTCCGCATCATCGGAATTTTTTAAAAAACGCATCGCTACGCAAAACATACCATCGCAGTACTGCTTATAAAGCTTTAATTGTGCTTTACGATCATTCGCTTTGCATTGCTCTACCAAATCAATTTGAAACATGGTTGGTCTATCGTCTGTTTACAGTTGTTATCCTAAGGACGGTCAAAATATTCCGATGTTGCAAAAAACCCTTATTTTTAAGATATATTTTTAAAATAGCCCCCCTTGAACCAAATTACGATTAAAAATAATTTCATCTCCCTTACGGTGCTGGATTACGGTGCCATTGTTCAACGTATTTTAGTGAAAGACAAGAGCGGAAGGATACAAAATGTGGTCGTTGGTTTCGATGATCCCATGGCCTATCTAAACGACACTGTTTTTTTAGGGGCCTGCGTCGGAAGATATGCCGGCAGGATCAAGGGCCGTTTGTTATTAGACGATAGAACCTATCCCCTACATACCCAAAACGGTGTTCATCTACATGGCGGACAAGAGGGTTTTGGAAAAAAATACTGGTCAATAACAGCCGAAAACCACGGCTCGGAACCCTTTGTAAAACTGTCCTATTTAAGTCCGGATATGGAAGAAGGTTATCCTGGCAACCTACAAGCCACGGCACTTTATCAACTTATTGGCCAAGAATTACATATTACACATGAAGCGGTTACCGATAGAACTACCGTGGTAAACCTCACCAACCACTCGTACTTTCAATTGGATGAAACCGATAGTTTAAAAGATCACCAATTGTTTGTGAACTGTTCGGAGCGATTGGAAACCCAAGATGATCTTGTACCTACGGGTAATCGCGTTCCCGTGCAAAATTCCGACTACGATTTTTTATCCTATAAGTCCCTTTCCGGGGTACGTCTGGATACTCCCTACGTAATTGATGACCATACCAAGGAGGTGGCCACAATGTATTCCCTTACCTCAGGGATTCAAATGCAGGTCGTTACCAATCAGCCGGCCATAGTAATCTATACGCCCAAGGAGTTCCCGGCCATTTGTTTTGAGACCCAAAACTATCCCGATGCCCCAAACCAGCCCCATTTTCCATCCAGCAGGCTACAACCCGGAGAAACCTATCACAATCATTCGGTGTTTAAATTTGGTTTTGTACATTAGGCCTACAACAAAACGAAACAAGCAGCAATATGAAGTTTTTAAAATGGTTATTGATCGTCCTGGGAGTACTGGCGTTATTATTCTTCTTCGTCATAGGTCCCTACATGAAAAAACAGACTAAAAAACATAGCCCGGAAACCACCATAAGCTATACAAAAAATGGTTTGGATCTTTCCGTTAATTACAGTAGTCCATCTAAAAAGGGCAGGGTCATCTTTGGGGAATTGGTCCCTTATGATGCCGTATGGAGAACCGGGGCAAACGAACCAACAACCTTTACAACGGCAAGCGATATTAAGATCATAGACAAGGATCTTCCCTCGGGAACCTATTCCCTTTGGGCAAAACCAAATAAGCAGCATTGGGACATTATGTTCAACAGTGATATCCCGGACTGGGGTGTAACCATAAGCAGTGGGGGGAGAGAAACCACCCGAAAACCGGAATCCGATGTGGTAAAAGTACAAGTGCAGGTAGAAAACCTATCCGCCGCCCAAGAAAGTTTTAGAATTAATTTTGAGGATGATGGGCAGCTATATCTGACCCTTTCATGGGATACAACAAAGGTAAGTATCCCTATTAACCGTTAGGCTTGGGGAAGATTAAACATATAAGTCCGGAAAGTGTTTCCAAGCTCCGATCGTTTAGGAAAAAAACACCTTCGGTCACATCATTGACCCAAGGGATC
>JBCBZE010000251.1:0-5307 GCA_039815505.1 Bacteroidota bacterium
TGTGGCGCAGACACCAAGAAAAAGGTGAAGTTCAGGGCATTTTCGGATTCATTACGACCTTTCTTGGCCCTGCTTAGTCATTGCAAGGCCCTAATAGGCAATGAGGGAGGTGCGGTCAATATGGCCAAAGCCCTCAATATCCCAACGTTCAGTATCTTTTCACCATGGATTACCAAAGCGGCTTGGGACACTTTTGCGGACGACACAAATATTGCAGTACATTTAAACGATTACAAACCGGAAATATTCAAGGGAAAATCAAAAAAAGAACTACAAAAAGAAACCCGGGAAATCTACCCTTTGTTTAAACCCGAACTATATGACGATCGGCTGGAACACTTTTTAAGCGCCGCTATAACTCTTCCTAACCAATAAGATCTGATAGGCTTTCATCACTATTTTCCAATCCTTTTGAAGCATATAATCCACTACCATTTTTCCTTTGCCCCCATTGGGAAGATCGCAATCATCGATCAACACGATAGAACTATCCTTTAAACGGTCCTCAACTGCCTTAAATTCCAACAAATGATGGGTTTGGCTTTTGACTTGTACTTCCGGGTCATTGCTATAATCGTAACTGTCCAAATAAAGAAAATCAATTTTTCCTTCAAAATTCTGTAAAAATTCAATAGAATCGGAAAGGTGAATTTTCACATAACTGTCCAATCCTTGGGCGGTTACTTCCTTTTGCGCATTTTGGACAGAATTTTCACTAATGTCCACGGAATGTAAAAAAGCACCGTTTTGCATGGCCCATTTTCCAAAAACAATAGTAGCGGCACCATTACTTTTGGCACCATGGAGCCCTTCTCTGGATGTGCCCGTTTCAACTATTACCTTGGCATTTCTCTCCTTTAAAAATGCCATGGTCTTTAGGAAGGTATCCCTCCTTTTTCTAAAGTCGTATTTAAATGGCATAAAGGGATATAGGGACTTATGTTTAATGAATTTACCGATAAAAAAACCAAGGATACCAAGAACTAGGAACCATATGAGATAATACATATTTACTTTTTTTGGAAGTTTAACAAATATAAAGATGTATGGGTAACCAATACCCATCCCATACAGAAAATCATATGACAAAAAGGAAGGGACCTCTAGCTTTTACCAATTATTCATAAAAAAATTATACATAAAATTAACAATAAATTAATATATGGCCCTGCTTGTTATCAATAGCATATTTCTATCCAAGAAGTAGGAATTTTACATTTGAATATAATTTTTTACCGTTTTTTTTGTTATACTTTTGTGATACAAATACGAATACCTACTTATAGTATTATCAAATGAGTAACCCAGATAATAAAATATCGGCATTGATCATAACCTATAATGAGATAGGTTACATTGAAAAGTGTATTAAATCGTTATCCTTTGCCGATGAAATCATAGTAGTGGACTCCTATAGTACGGATGGGACCTATGAGTACTTACAGCGTCATCCCAAGGTAAAAGTGCTTCAAAATCCTTTTGAGAATTTCACTTTGCAAAAATCCTATGCACTAAAACAAGCCTCAAATGATTGGATCTTATTCTTGGACGCGGATGAAGTAATTCCCAAAAAATTAAAGTCAGAGATTATAGACACCGTACATAGTGATACGGACAACGCTGCTTATTGGTTCTATAGAAAGTTTATGTTTCAGAACCAACCCCTTCGTTTTAGCGGATGGCAAACGGATAAAAATTATAGGCTTTTCAGAAAGAGTAAAGCTAGTTTTTCAGATAAAAAAATAGTACACGAAACGTTGGAAGTAAATGGACCTTGTGGAATTTTGAATGAAAAACTAATCCATTATTGCTACAAAAACTACGAGGACTATAAAGGTAAAATGCTTAAATATGGTCGGTTAAAGGCAAAAGAGGATTTTTACAGGGAAAGGAAATTCAACTACCTGTTCATGGTCTTAAAACCTTTCTGGAAATTTTTTAATCACTATATACTTAGATTGGGCATACTGGACGGAAAAAAGGGCGTAATTATCTGTTACTTAAATGCTCTTGGGGATTTTGAAAGATATAACGAACTAAAACATTTGGAGAAGAAGAATGAATTAGCTTACTACTTGCTAATGCCATAATGGGTCCATACCAATTGTTCTTTCTTTACCGTTTTTCTTATTTTAAGGTTTTTGGCAATAGATTCCGGGGTTCTATAACCTCTTTTATGGTCTAAATGTACACATACCGCACTATACCGCAGTTGTTTGGATTTAATTCCGAAATTAAAAAGTCGTTCTCCCAATTCACGATCTTGTCCTCCATATTGCATACGTTCATCGAAGCCATTGACATTTAATATATCTTTTTTCCAACCTGAAGAATTATGACCGTTCCAACTTGCATTTGTTGTGGTAAACGTATTAAAAAGGGTAGATATCAAGCCCTTTGAAGTGAGTTTGTTGTTTTTAAAGGTTTTCGGAATCCCCTTGTCCTTAAGCCAATGAATATTGAAACAATTTTGAGCCTCAATATCTTTTAAGGAAATCATTTTAGAGATATTCATGGGCAGCATATAATACCCTCCGGAAATAAAATAGCCCATTTCTTTATTTATATAATGTACCTCAACAAAATCTTCCCTGGGAATGCAGTCCCCATCGGTCATTATAATATATTCGGCATTGCACGCCATTACAGATTTATTCAGTATCATGGATTTTTGAAATCCGTCATCTTCTTGCCAAACATGTATTATAGGATAAAACACCTCTTTTTGTATGCTTTCCAGAAGCTCCTTGGTCTTGGGGCCCGAGCCATCATCGGCAACAACCAGTTCAAAGTCCTTGAAGGTTTGGCAATTGAAACCCCAAAGCACTTTTCGCAACCACTCCTCAGAATTGTATGTGCTGACAATTATTGATATTTTGGGATGCTCCATGTATTTAAATTATTCCGATAAAAAGTAAGATTCTTATTGTATATCTTTGAACGCTTATAAACACCATTTTTAAATAAGCAGACGGAAATATACCAAAAAACAATAAATAAATAAGTGCATTTAAATGAAGATTAAGGAAATTCCCATATCAATTTTTCATTCCCTACGATTGTTATCCCTATCTTCAAAAAAATTGGAAAAAAAACAAAGAGAAGAAGTTCCCATTGTTATTTCCCTTACCTCCATACCTTCGCGATTAAACATTGTTCATATTGTAATACGTAGTCTTTTGAATCAAGATGTTAGACCAAAAAAAATAATCCTTTGGCTCAACAACGATTTGATAGACCATATTCCGTATAAACTGAAAAAGTTGGAGGGGAATACTTTTGAGATCGGTTTTTCAGAACTCACCTGCTCCCATAGAAAATTGGTTCACGCATTGGAAACATTCCCTAAGGAAATTATTGTTACCTGCGATGATGACCTCATATATACATCTTCTTGGTTACGACGGCTATATCAAGAACATAAAAAAAACGGTACATCGATAATAGCAAATCAAACCAGATATATAAGTTATGATGAACAGGGTACATTGTTGCCCTATAGACAATGGGTTTACGATAACAAGACCGTATTTAACAAAGATGCTGTTTTACCCATTGGAGCCGGAGGCGTGCTTTATCCCGTAAACTCGTTGTTCACAATGGTATGTGACAGGGAATTGTTCTTAAAATTAACCCCTAAAGCCGACGACCTTTGGTTTAAAGCCATGTCGTTTTTGCAAGGTACCACTTCAATTACTTCCAAAAACATCAAAGGAAAACCAGTTCCCATACTAGGTTCCCAGTGGGAGTCTCTTAAAAAGAGTAATGTAGATCAGGACAAAAATCGTGTGCAATGGAATTTGGTGGCCCAACATTTTGATATAGATCTTTATAAAAATTAGAATTGTGACCGAAGAAATCAAAAAAGCAGTGCAGGTACTTTCCAAAGGGGGTATAATCCTATACCCTACCGATACTGTTTGGGGTATTGGCTGCGATGCTACCAGTGAAAGTGCCGTTGATAAAATCTATGCTTTAAAAAAAAGAGCGAGCTCAAAAACCATGATTTGTATGGTGGCCAGTGATTTTATGTTAGAACAACATATTAAAGAAATACCGGAGGTAGCCTACGATATTATGGATTTGTCCACTAAACCCGTGACCATCGTCTATGATAACCCTAAAGGCGTATCTAAAAACCTTATAGCAGAAGATAACACTTTGGCCATTAGGGTGGTTAAGGACAAGTTCTGTCAATACTTGATCAACAAATTTAAAAAACCGATCGTATCCACATCTGCAAATATCGCCGGCGAACCTACTCCCGGTAGTTTTAAGGAAATCGATGGGGAGATTTTAAAAGGTGTGGACTATGTGGTAAATTTGAACCGCAATGCACAGAAAAGCAAACCCTCCTCAATCATAAAATTAGGTAAGGACGGGAGCGTAAAAGTGATTCGGGAATAAAATGAAGCAAACACAGTGCGAAGAAGCTATACAAGACCCTATTTTTTTGACGATTGCAAAATCCGCTAAGGAAATTTCCACGGATTGTTACGTCATTGGGGGGTTTGTTAGGGATTTTTTGCTAAAAAGAGGTACATCAAAAGATATTGATATTGTGGCTATCGGCAGTGGTATTGAACTCGCAAAGAAAATAGCGATAACATTACCCGGCAGACCAAATGTCTCTATATTTAAAAACTTTGGTACCGCGATGTTAAAACATAAAGACATTGAACTGGAGTTTGTAGGGGCAAGAAAAGAAAGCTATGATCCCGGTAGCAGAAAACCAGCTATAGAAAACGGTACTTTGGAAGATGACCAGAAGCGTAGGGATTTCACCATTAACGCATTGGCCATCTCTTTGAACCAAAGAGATTATGGAGCTTTATTAGATCCTTTCAATGGCCTTGATGACCTTGAAAAGCGTTTAATCCGGACTCCTTTAGATCCTGAAATCACCTTTTCAGATGATCCGTTGCGCATGATGCGGGCCATTCGTTTTGCTACCCAGCTTCATTTTACCATTGTTCCGGAAACACTTAAAGCTATTGCTGCCCAGAAAGAACGTATCAAAATCATATCCAAAGAACGCGCAGTGGATGAAATTCATAAAATTTTGGCCAGCGATAAACCCTCTACAGGAATGGCACTGCTCAACAAAACTGGATTGTTACCCTATATATTACCAGAATTAACTGCCCTGAAAGGCATAGAGGAAGTGGATGGGCAGACCCACAAGGATAATTTTTGGCATACGTTGGAAGTAGTGGACAATATTGCGCTACATACCGATAATGTATGGTTGCGCTGGGCGGCATTATTACATGATATAGGAAAAGCGCCTACCAAAAAGTTCGATAA
>JBCBZE010000405.1:0-2522 GCA_039815505.1 Bacteroidota bacterium
CCTCTACAAATCGTATAGTTCATTTTGGTAAACCACGCAAAAAGTTTAAGGATCAGGCTATTGCTATCGAACCGCATGCGAAAGCAACCGGCCTCTTTTCCTTCAGAAACCGCCTTTGAAATATAGGCATCAAAGTTTTTTGGAGGTAGTGTATCCGCATGAAGGAAGTAAAGGATATCTCCCGTTGCTTTTTTTGCGCCAAAATTCATCTGTTTGGCCCGTCCCTTGGCCGAAGAGAAAATGGTAGCTCCATGTTTAGTGGCAATATTCAAGGTATTGTCCAAACTCCCACCATCAACAATTAAAATTTCCTCGATATGGTTTTTGGAAGAAGTCTGTTTTTTTAAGTACGCTAGAAGTTTGCCAATATGTTCTTCCTCATTCAGCACAGGAATGATAATGCTGATGGTCTTATTGTTACTTAGCTTCATTAAGACTCCAGTCGTATTTAAGATAGGTTACTCTAGTATTGTTAGGGATCGGTGATTCCAGATATTTATTAATATAGGCTATTAAAGAACTATTCTCGGTAAAGTCTTTTTTATACCATTTGAAAATATTGGATAGTTGTGCCCTGTCCGCACTTATGATATTGCGTTTGGTGTCTGTTACAAAATCCATGGTCATTGCTTGGAGTTGTTCTTCCAATTTTGCCGCAGTGTACGCTTCGTTGCGTAATCTGGGACAGGAATATGACGCGCAATTTATGGCAAAATGAATACGGGGTTCCTCCATTTTCCGTAATATTTTGTGCTCTATTTCGCCTAAATTATACCATTTGTCGCCAAGTTTAAAAAAACGGGCCCCCCAAGGGTCCTTGATATCTTTTATACTATTTACGGGATAGTTATCCACAATCAGTTTTATAGTGAAGGCATTATAGGCATTGATCCAATAGGCTAACACCTCGTTTTTGTCCCATTCCTCTGTGGGGATATTTGTTGAAAGGGCATCTAGATAAGCTTTTAAAGCTAATTTGTTGGCTCGGATACCCTGATAATCAACATCACCGTTGTCTTCTACATACGTTTTTAATATCGTATCAAAAGCACGGTGGTCGAACTTTTCAATAGGCACTTCTATCAGCTCTTTCTCTGCCATTTTCTCTTTGTCCATAGCCATGGAATCTTTGACCATTTCCCTCTTTTCATTGGGAACGGTGTCTTTTTTGATGGCATTTTCTATGGTTTCTACCTTCGGGGATACTTTTACTTTTTGCACCACTTGTCTTGCATTTCCACAGGAAACATTAAAAATGAATAGGATAAGGATAAAAATAGTTCTCATACCTTGCAATTTACAGATTAAGTCAACGCACGGCAAGCTTCCTTACACTTGCCCCCTGTTTTTAGGAAAGTAAGGTTGCTAATTAAATGATTACATTAGAATCCAAATTACAACTATTTTGGAAAATTGGGCACAAACATGTTGAACACTCCTTTGATATTGCCCTGCGGGGCGACATTAAAAAATCGGTTGGTGAAATCGGCCATGACGGAAAGAATAAGCAATGCGTATTATGAGCCTACCGGGGGTCATGGGCATATGTATGCCAATTGGTCCAATGCGGGAGCAGGTTTGTTGATAACGGGGAACGTGGTAATTGATTCTAAACATTTGGAGTCTGCTGGTAATGTAGTTTTTACCAATTCCAAGATGTTGCCTAAACTACAACGCTGGGCAAGTTCAGGAACCCAAAATGGAAACCATTTCTGGGTACAAATTTCCCATTCGGGAAGACAGACCAGTAAATTTATGACCAAAAGGCCTCTTGCACCTTCGGAAGTACAGCTCAAAAAAATGGGATTGTTCGGGAAACCCAAGGTAATGACCGAGGCTGATATAGCCCAGGTCATCAAAGGCTTTGTAAAAGCCGCCACTTTGGCTAAACAAGCGGGCTTTACGGGAGTACAAATACATGCTGCCCATGGTTATTTGTTAAGTCAGTTTTTATCGCCGCGCACCAATTTACGCAAAGATAGGTGGGGCGGTACCCTAAAGAATAGATGTAGATTGTTATTAACTATCCTAAAAGAAGTAAGGACAGTGGTTGGAGAAGAATTTCCAATTTCCGTAAAATTAAATTCAGCTGATTTTCAACGTGGTGGTTTTTCGGAGGAAGAATCCTTGGAAGTGGTTAAATTATTGGATTTGGAAAAAATTGACCTTTTGGAGATATCGGGGGGGACCTATGAGAAACTGGCTTTTTTTGTGATGAACGAAAAAGATAAAACCAAGGAAAGTACCAAAAGAAGAGAAGCTTATTTCATAGATTTTGCAAAGAAAATTAGAACTATTACGGGAACTCCCCTATTGGTTACGGGAGGTTTTCGGTCCTACGATTTTTGCAACGAAGTATTGAGAAATAAAGAAATAGATCTAGTGGGTATGGCGCGTCCCTTTATTACCAATATAAATGACATCCCCAATTTTTTGAAAGGTTCCGTTCCTTTTCTGGAAAATAAGGTGGTGAGGACGGGAATCAAAAAGTTCGAGGACGCTGCCGAAGGTGGATTCTACGC
>JBCBZE010000243.1:0-5506 GCA_039815505.1 Bacteroidota bacterium
CCGGCTACTACTTCTTTTAACTTCATATTATTTTCATCAAGAAGCACTACCAATGCCTCGGGCATTACTTCACCTGTAACCAACTCCGTGACAACACCGGAAATGGCATTTAGATTTTCTTTTGCCTCTTCAACGATCAAACGTTTAAAGGAATAAATATCATCATCTCCCTTCCCTCCTTGCCTATTGGAAGCGAAATAACCTTTCTGAGTCTCCTCATCAACGATATAAGAAAAGTCATCTTTATTGCTGTTTATTGGCTTACCAACGTTTTTTACCTCTTGAAACCCTTCTTCTTCGTCAAATGCTACTTCATAAACGTCCAGTCCGCCAAGTCCAACATGACCGTTAGAGGAAAAATAGAGTTTCTTGTTATTTATAAATGGGAACATTTCCTTTTGTTCGGTATTAATTTCCGGGCCTAGATTCCTAGGTTCGGAGAAACTGCCATTTTCCAATACATCTACTACGAAAATATCTGTTGCACCAATACTTCCGGGCATATCGGAAACAAAGTACAATTGTTTGCCATCAGGGCTCAAGGCAGGATGTCCGGTAGAATACGTATCGCTATTGAATGACACTTCCCTGGCCTCGGTCCATTCCCCATCAACTTTGTTGGACGTGTATATTTTAAGATGGTTAATACCATTTTTGTCTCGTTTTAACTTTTTGCCGTAGTTATTTCTTGTGAAATACATAGTGGTATTGTCCGGAGAAAAAGTAACGGAAGCCTCATGGTATTTGGTGTTGATTTTTTTGGAAAACTTTATGGCATTTTTAACGTCTTGGTCTTCTTCGTTTATTTTGGCAACATATAGATCCAAGTAAGGTTGGTCGTTCCATTTATACCTTCTGGTATGAAAAAATGAAGAGTCTTTGGCAGAAGCATAGACCACCTCATCCTGCTTATGGAACATAGGGGAGAAATCCGAGTATTCGGTATTTATGGACAGGTTTTTTATGTCAAAGTTTTCTTCCCTACTTAAAATTTTGTCAAGTACCATTTCATTTTTCGAGCTTGTTTCACCTTCACCAACATCTTCATTGGCCGATTTTTTGTTGTAAAGACGCATAAGACGTTTTGCTCTTTTGTATTTTCCCGTACCCTTTAGTGAATGCGCGTATTTGAAAATATTGTCCGAAGACATATCTGCCTGATAATTTTCATATAATACATTATACCAATAATAAGCTCTTTCCATATTGGTATTAAAGTAATGTGAGTCTCCGGCCTTTTGTATAATTTCAAAAGATTGGTTTCTCTTGTCTTTTTTCAATGCTTCTTCATAAAGTTCAGCGGCTTCTGCGTACCACATTTTATCAAAGTAATGGTCCGCTTTTTGAATAAGTTTACTTTGGTTAGGTTTTTCTTTTCCTTTTGCGATTTTCCTTTCTTCATTTGCTGCATTCAACATATCGTAGGTAACCTCATCAACGGAAACCATTTCGTTCATAGGAGCTTGCTGATTACCTCTTTCGGCAATAAGAATCCATATTTCATCGGCATACCGCCCATTCAATCCGGACTTACCTGCCGCCATTGCCTCGTCTATTGTGCCATACTTTTCTAGATAAACATATTGCAGGCCTGTAGAAGCATCAGGTAAAGCACCGGCACTAAACCCTTTCTTTGTTAATTTTTTTACAGATTTTTTTATGTTTTGTTTATCACTATAAACCCCGGAAACCATGTAATATCCATCATCCTCTGCTTTCAGATTTCGGAACACCTTGCTTTTTATTTTACGGGTTTCCGTTTCGGCCATAAGATCGTTACTAAATGTGGTGGTGGCAAAGGAGGAGTTTGTTTCGGAACTATACAGATAGGATGAGATATCCTCTTCCCGATCATTTTGGGCATATACCCCTATTGTAAGTAATAGAATAAGTGTTGTAATTCGTTTTTTCATGGCCGTGTTATTAAAAGAATCTTGGGGATTTAAGTCTGGTTGTTCTGGATATCCATTGATATCGTAGGAAAATCTCATGAGACCCGGAATTGTAATTGTTTAGGTCCGTTATACTATAGTCATAGGCATAACCTATATTGAATCTTGTTGAAATCTGAAAACCTAGTATGGCACTCACAGAATCGTCCCATCTATAATTGACGCCCAAATTTAGACTTTCATTGAATAGGAAATTTGCAGAAACATCCACTGAAAGGGGGGCTCCCAACACCTTTTTTGCAAAAAAGGAGGGCTTAAATTTCAAAAATGGATTTACATCGAACACATAACCTCCTATCAAAAAGAAATGCATACGTTCCAAGGCCTCTGATTCCTGAATTTCATCATAGTGCTCATTATTGAAAAAATTAGGTGTGGAAAGACCTAGGTAAGCCTTATTTGAATAATAGAACACACCCGCTCCAACGGTCGGCAACAACCTACTATTTACATTCTCGTTAAAAATTGCTTCTGGATCTCGGAACAGCCCTTTGGACCAATCTAGGCTAAAGAAGCGTGTCCCCGCCTTAATACCAAAGGATAATCTATCGCCGTTTCTGTTTAAAATTATGTTGTGCGCATAATTGGCATCTATGTAAGTTTCCTCAGAAGGACCTAATTCGTCCTGTATTATGGAAATCCCAAGACCGTCCGTACGGCCCACCGGGGAATCCAGACCAAAAGTTATGGTCCTTGGAGCGCCATCTATACCCACCCATTGATCCCTATAAAGGGAGAGAATGGCCAAATGACCTCTTGAACCGGTGTAACCGGGGTTTACGGTCATAGTATTGTACATGTACTGCGTAAATTGAGGGTCTTGTTGACTATATCCCATTAAGGATAATAACAGTAGAACCGGAACTATTTTTTTGATCTGGGGCATGTTTTTTAATACTATTTAATAGCGTAAAACCTGAATACCTTTTTTCTTCGTTTGTATTGAAGGTTTAAATTTTATATGATTTTCTTCCGTCCTTTTCATTAAAAATATCTATCTGAACTTCATCTATTGAGTTTATTCAGCACATAAAACTATGTCAGTTCCCACGTTGTTTAAATTATTTGTTGTGAACTCACCCATTCAAGGGGTGTAGTACTGTATTTATGCTATTTTCTTTCAATTTTTTCTTTATTAATGCTCATAAACCTCTTATTTAAAACACCTTATCTCTTTATCACATATTGTTTCCTTATCTTGAGATATACAACCAACCTGTTTTGGTAGGAGTTGCTCCATCACCCAGTTCCAACAGATAGTAATAGGTGCCGACCGGAAGTTTTTCATCTGCATTTAAGGTGGCTCTTCCCGTAGATATTCCGCCCCAGCTGTTATCATATCCTCGCATCTCGAAGACGATGTTCCCCCATCGATTAAAAACTTGAAGGAAGTTGTTGGGGAATTGATCTATACATTCTATAAAGAACACATCGTTAAGCCCGTCATCATTAGGGGAAAACTCGTTGAAAACTGTTAAACACTGAGATTGGGTAACCACCGGTGTAGCCTCGTCCCTATCATTGGACATATTAGGGTCTATTTGATCCACAAAAATAAGCTCGGCAACATTGGTATAATCATTTATATCTGTTACCGTAACGGTTATTTCAAGAGTGGCGGTCGCACCGGAGCTTATCAAAGGAATTTCCCATGTAGCTATGGCATCATCATATACACCTAGGTCGGCAGACGCCGTTTCAAATGAGTAACCGCTGGGTAATGCATCTTCTATGCCTACATTCGTTGCATCATATATACTATTATTGGTAGCTGTTATGGTAAAAACAACCGTATCCCCAAAAAATGTTTCTGCTTTATCAACAGTCTTAATTATCTCAATGTCCACCGTTGGCGATGGAATCGTATAAGAAGCCTCATCATCTTCACTTTGGTCCCCATCATCATTGTTGGGCGTTGAGTCGGGATCAAATTGGTCGGAAGCCGTAACTTGGGCGATGTTTCTATATTCATCCAATACATTCGCTGGGGCATTTATAGTGACATCATAAGTAAGTACTTGAGAACCAACAGGCAAACTTGGAATCGTCCAACGTATCGTATTTCCGCTGACGGTACCGCCATTGTTTACATTTCCAAGTAAAAAACCACTGGGTATAATATCTTCAATACCAACATTCGTTGCTAAACCTGGTCCATCATTGGTTACGGTAACTTCAAAGGTTACCGTATCACCTGCATTTGGATTTGCGTTTGAAGATGCACTTAAAGCTTTAGTTAAGATTATATCCGCAGGAATAAGAATTATCATGGCGTTATCTTCATCATCTTCACTTTGGTCCCCATCATCATTGTTAGGCGTAGAGTCCGGGTCAAACTGATCTACCTGCATTACTTGAACAGTATTCAGATATTCATCTGCGGTACTGGTTGGAATATTTACGGAAACTTCAAAGGTTACAATAGAGCTTGTACCATTTGGTATATTCATTCCGCTCCAACTGATGGTGTTACCAGCTTGCACTCCACCATTATTGATGCTGGTCACTGTAAAGCCTATGGGAACTATATTATCAATGGTAACATTTGTAGCATCATGTGTGCCGTTGTTAAGCACTTCCACGGTCAAAACCAAGACATCGCCTGGATTTGCATCGGAAGCTGAAATGGTATTAACCACTTCTAAATCGGTTACTTGGGGTATGATCGATATAGACGACTCATCATCTTCACTTTGGTCCCCATCATCATTATTGGGGGTAGAATCCGGGTCAAAGTTGTTTGAAAAGGTTACCTGGGCAATGTTGTTATATTCACCTGCCGTTCCTGTGGGAGCATCCACGGTAGCAGTTATTTGTAAGGATACCGATCCGCCATTGGAAACTGAAGGAAGAACCCAATCTCCAGTACCGTTATTGTATGTGCCGTTTGTAGCATTGCCGTCATCACCTACATAGGTGTATCCAGAGGGTATAATATCATTGACGATAGTTCCTCCTGCATCTGCGGTAGGACCGTCATTGAATATGGTCAAAGTGAATGTTACGATATCTCCCACGTTCGGCGATGCATTGTCAACGATTTTTTCTAACCTAAGATCTGAGGTTGGAGCCACTGTAATAGTGATCATGTCCGTATTCTGACATCCATTGGCATCGGTGCCCACAATAGTATAGGTAGTGGTTACCAATGGAAAAACGGTATCGCCATCTGTAACACCATTGTCCCAAACGTAGCTAACGGCTCCAGAACCGGTAAGGGTAACAGGTTCTCCTGCATTTATACTGGTAGCGGTGGCATTCGCCACTACATTTGGCAATGGATTTACCGTAATGGTTATTGCATCCGTATTCTGACATCCATTGACATCGGTTCCTGTAACGGTATATATCGTTGTTGTGGTAGGTGCAAAAGCAACGCCATCTGTCACTCCATTGTCCCAGCTATAGGAGTTTGCGCCACTACCCGATAGGGTAACGGAATCGCCCAAACAAATAGCAATGTTGGTAGCGTTTGCTACAACATTTGGTAATGGGTTTACGGTAATTGTAATCGTGTCCGTATTCTGGCATCCATTGGTATCGGTTCCTGTGAC
>JBCBZE010000250.1:0-5388 GCA_039815505.1 Bacteroidota bacterium
CCCGAATTAAGCGACCATGGTATTTTCCCTGCACTTCAAAAAATGACCGTGGAACTGTCCAAGTTAACGGGGAAAACCATTTTATTCGAAAATAAGGCCCATGAAAACATTCGATTTGATTCCTTGGCGGAAACCAACATCTACAGGGTAACCCAAGAAGCGGTGAACAATGCCATTAAATATGCCAGCGCTAATTACATTCTGGTAACCATAAATTACAATGATGGTATTTTAAGTGTGGTAATCGATGACGATGGCCAAGGTTTTGATCCTTCGGTCCTGGATAAGGCGCCTAAAAACAATAGCGAGGGCGGTATGGGGCTTTTCTTTATGAAAGAACGTATTAGTTACATCGATGGCCGTTTGTTCATCCATTCGGAAAATGGAAAGGGAACCAGGGTCACCATTAATTATAAAACAGCAAAAGAATCGATTTTACATGGAGCGGAATGAACTATATCCTGTTTTTTTAAAAGTATCCCAATTGAATATCCTTATCGTGGGGGGTGGGAACGTGGGCCTGGAAAAGCTTACATTTCTATTAAAATCCAGCCCCAACGCCAAAGTGCACATGGTGGCCTTGGAGTTTTTAGGGGAAACCTTGGCCTTGGCCAAAAAACATAACGTACGGATTACCACCGACGCCTACCACGAAAAATATCTGGAAGGACGCCATATGGTGGTGGCCACAACGGACAATATTCCGGTAAACGAACAGGTATATCACGATTGCCGCGCCCGGAATATTTTGGTCAACGTTGCCGACAACCCCCCTTTTTGTGACTTTTACATGGGAGGTATCGTCACCAAGGGCAATGTAAAGGTAGCTATCTCCACCAATGGAAAATCACCTACCACCGCCAAAAGACTACGACAGTTTTTTGAAGACGTTATCCCTGAAAACATTGATGACCTGGTAAAAAACCTCAATGAGTTCCGGAAAACCATCAAAGGGGACTTTGAGGAAAAAGTGGAAACCTTGAACGAATTCACCAAGGGCTTGGTCAACAAAAAGAAAGAAGAGTTATGAAAATACGCATCAAAGGAAATTCCATACGGTATAGGCTTACAAGGCCAGAGGTAGAGCATTTTTGCTCTACGGGGCATTTAGAGGAGAAAACACAATTTAATGGCCATACCTTTTCCTATGCCTTAACATCCAGACCTCAACTAAAAGGCTTGGAGGCCGGTTTCGATGGAAACACCATAACCCTTTATTTCCCGGATTCGGAGAGGGGCGATTGGGCTCGGAGCGAAAGGGTAGGTTTTGAAAATAGCATGCGATTGAAAAATCTGGAGGAGCTGTCTTTATTGGTAGAAAAAGACTTTGTATGCTTGGATGGGACGGTGGAGGACCAATCCGATAATTATCCCAATCCGCTAAATAAAAAATAATCTATCTTTGTACGTGTACCGTCCCGTGATAGTACCTATGCCATAGACCCGGTATGGGACGTCTGTTGACTCCTTTTCCGACCTATGCCAAACCACACCAGCTCCGATACTAAATTTTCTTTTGACACGTTCGCTAATTATGAGAGTTTTTTTAGTATTGCTATGTTTAATTTTACTCACTAACTCCTGTGGTACCACCGGTTTGTTAGGCAAGACCGATCAAAAGGGCAATACTTTTGCCCCCGTTTCCGGCAAGAACAAACCTTATGAAAAACTTATTCCCAAAGATGCTGTTACCATTAACGGGCTTTTTAATGTACACCAGGCAGGGGATTCCTATTATTTTGAGATTCCCGACAGTTTATTGAACCATGAAATATTGGTCGTGACCAGATTTATACGTACCCCCGCGGGCGCCAGCAATTATGGTGGTGAAAAAATAGGTGAAAAGACCATTTTCTTTGAAAAGGGCCCATCTGATAAAATTTTTCTGCGAATTTCCACTTTGGTAAGTTCGGCCAACGAAGAAGATGCCATCTCCAAGGCCGTGAACAATGCTAACATCACCCCTATTTTAAAGGCTTTTGCGGTCGAGGGAAGAAACGAGAAAACACAATCCTCGGTCATCGAGGTCACGGACTTTATCAATAGTGAAAATCCGTTGTTGACGTTAAGCGGCCCCCAAAAAGAAGCGTACCGCTTATCCTCCTTGGAAAAAGACAGGTCCTATATTAAAGAAATAAAGTCCTTTCCCATTAATACCGAAATAAAAACGGTTAAAACGTATAAGGCAAAACCGGGGAAAGGGAAACGTAAAAAGGAACTCCCGGCGGCTGTTCTCTCGGGGGTGGTTACCCTGGAAATCAACAATTCGTTCATATTGTTGCCCAAGGTCCCAATGCGGAAGCGATTTTACGATGCACGGGTAGGTTATTTTGCAAGTTCCTATTTGGAATATGGGGATGACCAACAAAAGGTAGATCGCAACACCTACATTCACCGATGGCGCCTGGAACCGAAGCTGGAGGACCTTGAAAAATGGAAAAACGGTGAACTGGTAGAACCCAAAAAACCGATTATATACTATATAGACCCGGCTACTCCAAAAAAATGGCGCCCCTTTCTAATTCAGGGTATCAATGACTGGCAGCTTGCCTTTGAGCAAGCAGGTTTTAAAAATGCCATCATAGGTAAGGAATGGCCAGATAACGACCCTGACATGAGCCTAGAAGACGCCAGATTCTCCGTATTGCGCTATTTTGCTTCTCCTAGAAAAAATGCCTACGGACCCAATATTGTGGACCCTAGGAGCGGGGAGATCCTTGAAAGCCATATTGGTTGGTACCACAATCTCACCAGCTTATTGCAAAACTGGTATATGGTACAGGCCGGTGCCGTTGATGAGCGCGCACGAAAAATGATATTTGATACGGACTTAATGGGGGAACTTATCCGTTTTGTATCCTCTCATGAAGTTGGGCATACACTTGGGCTACGCCATAATATGGGTGCGAGTTTTGCCACTCCCGTGGAAAACCTGCGAAATGCGGATTGGCTCAAAAAACATGGGCATACGTCTTCCATTATGGACTACGCCCGTTTTAATTACGTAGCGCAGCCAGAGGACCGTATTCCGGCGGCCTATCTAATGCCCAGAATTGGGGATTATGATAAATGGGCCATACAATGGGGATATGCCATGCTTCCCCAAGAAATACCAGTAAAAGAAGAAAAAGAAATCCTGAGCCAAATGGTCACAGATAGTGTAAGCGCCAATCCCCGATTATGGTTCGGTGGCGAGGGGCGCGATTTTGATCCTAGGTCCCAAAGTGAGGATTTAGGAAACAACGCCATGATCGCCAGCACCTATGGCATTATCAACCTTCAACGCATCGTACCCCATATAAGGGAGTGGACCAAGGAGCGTAACAGTGATGATTATACCAATTTGGATCAGATATACAAGAGTTTGGTAAACCAGTACAGTGATTATATCTTCCACGTATCCAAAAATATAGGGGGCATCCACGTGACCCCAAAGACCGTATCTGAAAACGGGGAAATCTATAGGCCCGTACCCAAACAGTTACAGAAAGATGCACTTGCATTTTTGGACACCCACATTTTTAACGAACCCAAATGGTTGTTACGAAACGATATTTTGAACGCCATACAATCACCACAATCCAAAGAATCAGTGACGCGGACCATGGAAAGCATTATGATCAATCTATTGGGGGGCAGTAGATTAAGCAGGATGACGTTTATAGCCGAACGGTATAAGGACGAAGACCCGTATAGGCCAGAAGAGTATCTAGACGATTTAAACAATTTGGTTTGGGGAAACATGAACGTCTTCTATCAGACCAATGCCTATCAAAGAAAATTGCAAAAGGCCTATGTGGCCAATATGATTACCTTGTACAAACCCAGTGAGGCCAATGGCATTGTAGAAGGTATTCTTGCCAAACTCTCCGAGGGTTATACCTCCAATACAGATGTAAGGTCTTTGGCCTTAAGCGAATTAATTGCACTGCAAGGCAGAATAAACCGTACCATTCCAGTTATTACGGACAGACTGACCATTGCACATTTACAATATCTTAAAAGGGAAATTACCGAAGTCATTGGCGAAAACAAGGGAGCCAATGATTTTTATATCCCTTTTAATAAAGATCTTTCCATAAAAGCAAGTGATGGGAATTAATTCAAGAACTTCAATTCATAATTCCTTATATTCGACCTTTAAATAAGCTTCCCTCCCTTTCACCAGGGTTACGGCTGTTCATGAATAACCCGTCTAGACATTTAATGAAGAAACTTGTCATTATTTTTCTTTGTGTTTTTTGCAGTCAGCAGACCTTTGGCCAACTTTCCGATTTGGCACGAGTGGAATATACCATTATTCCTCGTGGCAATTCCAATATTGAGCTTACTCGAAAAAGAGCCCTCTTTAACTACCCCATAAAACTAAAGAACGATGCTTTTCTATTATTGGGGGTAGATTATAGCAGTATAGACCTGGCTTTTGAACAGGACGTCCCAGAGTTTAATCAGCAGGAAATAGAGGATTTTCAATTGTTGGATTTTAATATTGGATATACCTTTAAAATAGATACAGATTGGCGTTTTGGCGCTAGGATTGTTCCTGGATTCAGTTCTAATTTAAGGGCTCGGGATCTGCTTTTGGAGGATATTGTCCTTTCCGGGGACGTTGTATTTATAAAGGACAAGAAAAAATCTGCAGATGTCCCAAAACCCTATCGCCTTATTTTGGGGGTGTCCTATTCGGGAAATAGAGGTATTCGGTTTCCTTTGCCTTTTATCAGTTATTATAAAAAGTTTCATCCCAAATGGTCTTATAATGTGGGTATTCCAAAATCTAACCTTCAGTATCATTGGTCACAACGTTTTCGGTTAAAACTTTTGGCGCAATTAGATGGTTTTAATTCCAATTTACAGAACCGCTTGGAAATCAATAATTCTACAGTAGCGGAAACCATTCGGCAATCATTGATTTTGGGGGGGCTGCGTTTTGAATATAAGTTTGGCGAGCATTTGGAACTTTATCTGAACTCCACCTATATTTTTAACAAGGTTTTTGAATTAGAGGACGATAATAGAGATAGGGTATTTGAGCTGGACAATGGCAATGACTATTTCTTTAAAGGAGGACTGCGTTTTAAGATTTAGCTGTCTCTTACTATAGGGGAATTTGTCAAATAACATAGTATCGACCAACTTGTTACGTGATTTTTGTATCTTAAAGAAGAAATTAAAAATCAAATCAAAATGAAAAAAGTACTGATTCTAGTTTGTATAGCAACGTTTCTGTCCATGTCCTGTAAATCAAGCGACAAGGTCAATATCTATAGGGCACAGAAAGAGCAAGTGGGTAACTCCCAAATAAGTTTATTGAATATGATGAGAAAAGTACCCGGGGTGGTTCTAAGGGGCAACACACCGGTTCTAAGGGGAACTGCCAATTCTATC
>JBCBZE010000207.1:0-6242 GCA_039815505.1 Bacteroidota bacterium
TGCTTTAAGGCCTCCTCAAGATCTTTTTCAAAATTATTGAAAAGTGTTTCCTTGTCATAGGCGTGAAATGTATCCACGATTTCATCCGCAAATCTAACAAAACCGTAAATGTTATAGATGTCCCCTCGTATGGAAGTATCCAACATTTTGGTGGCCAAGGCAAATGATGTACTGTACGATTCCGTAACAATTCTACTACAGGAATGGGATACAGTATCAAAAATAGCTTTCATGTTTTAAGTGTTAATGTTTTTTGCAATTAATTCCGACACTAATTTTCCAGAAATCAATGCCGGCGGAACTCCGGGACCAGGAACGGTAAGTTGTCCTGTAAAGAACAGATTCTTTACTTTTCCACTTTTCAATTTTGGTCTTAGGAATGCAGTTTGGGATAGTGTGTTGGCCATACCGTACGCATTTCCTTTATAGGAGTTGTATTGTTCCACAAAATCATTTACACAGAAGGACTCCCTAAATATAATACTATTTCTAACATCTTGTCCCGTTCTCTCATGGAATCTTTTGATGATCATATCAAAGTATGTATTCCTTAGTTGCGGTGTATCCTCCAATCCCGGGGCCAAGGGAATTAGGAAAAATCCTGTTTCACAACCTTTTGGGGCCATACTTTGATCGGTTACCGTGGGAAAATTTGCGTAAAACAACGGACTTGTAGGCCACTTGGGACTATCGTAAATTTCTTGGGCGTGTTGTTCAAAATCGGTATCAAAAAATAGATTATGATGCTCAACTCCATTCAATTTTTTGTTAAAACCTACATAAAACAATAGGGATGAAGGAGCAAAGGTCTTCTTTTTCCAATAGGCCTCTGAATATTGCCTAAATTGTTTATCCAATAAAGTTTCCGAGTGATGGTAATCCGCACCGCTCAATACGGCGTCCGCAACGATCTTGGAACCATTACAGATAATTCCCTTACTCTTGCCATCTTCAACGATTATTTTTTCTACATTGTTGTTGGTATGTATCTTAACCCCCAACTCCCTGGCGAGACTTTGCATACTTTCAATAATTCTATACATACCACCTTCGGGATGCCATGTACCGAGGCCGAAATCCGCAAAGTTCATGAAATTGTAAAAAGAGGGGGTGTTATTGGGTTTGGCACCCAAAAACAGAACGGGAAATTCCAAAACCGATATGAGCTTTGGGTTTTTGAAATTTTTTCGAACTTCGGAACTTATCGTTTTAAAGAACTGGTCTACCCTTAAAACGGTTTCCTTGGTTACCAATTCGAAAGGAGAGATACCTGGTCTCAACACAACTTTGTTTATAGCTATGTCATAATTTTTTTGTGCCTTTGCAATGAATTTTCTTAGGGGAACGGCACTCCCTTTTTCCAATCTCTCAAATTCTTCACATATTTTGTCCATGCAATCGCCAATGGTAATCTCATCATCGGCAAAGAAGATTTTATAAGCCGGGCTAAGTTTATCCAGTTGATAGTAATCCGATGTTTTTTTGTTGAAATCCCCGAAGAATTTATCAAAGATATCGGGCATCCAATACCAGCTGGGCCCCATATCAAAGGTAAATCCCTCCTTTTTAAGTTGTCTGGCCCTTCCGCCGACCGTATGGTTTTTTTCATATAAGGAGACCTCGAAACCTTGTTTTGCAAGATAACAAGAAGCGGATAGTGATGAAAATCCGGAACCTATAACAACGACTTTTTTATTCATATTTTGTAGACTTGGGAAATCTTGGGCGTATGCTATAACGCCGTAACAAGTTTCTCAATGGAATTAAAGACTTGGATAGAAGATGGTAGCTTTTCTAAATTTAAATGTTGAACCTGATGTCCCAATGCCCATAACTTATAATTTCCTTGGCTACTTATGCTTTTATTGAATTCGTGAACATATTTTTCAACTTTGTCTTTAGAAGGCTGAACGGTGAAATAAGAGATAAAATAAAGACTATCATAGTATTTCATCAAATCTTTTAGACTTTCTATGGGTACCGTCTGTCCCAAGTAGATGGATTTATAGCCTCTTAGGGTAATTTCGTAGTTCAAAAACAAAAGACCAATTTCATGGATTTCGTTTTCCGGAAGGAACATAACAAAGGTCTTTTCTTTCCGAGTAGGTTCAAGAATCTGGAGTTTTTCTGTATTTATTATAATTTTTTGTTTGATTAAACTTGTTATAAAATGTTCATGGGAAGGGCTTATCGTATCTGTTTGCCATAAAAGACCCAATTCGTTTAACAAGGGTATAAAAACTTCCTTGAAAATATCCCTGAAAGAACGCTCGGACAATAGCGCGTTATAGGTATTGAAAAACAAGGTTTGATCAAAATTGATCATGGCCAACTTAAAAGCATTTATGGTATGGTTTTTTACGCTGTTCTTCGCTACAATTTCCCGGACGATCAAAGGGATATCCTTTTCGGGGATTTTAGCGATTTTAGAGATTTTATAACCGTTGTTGTAAAGAAGAGTAATGTTTAAAAGTTTTTGAAGGCTACTTAAACTATAAGTTCTAATATTCGTAGCCGTTCTCTCGGGAGATAATAAATTGTATCTTTTTTCCCATATTCTAATGGTGTGTGCCTTTATTCCCGATAGATTCTCCAAATCACGGATGCTAAAGAACTTTTTTACATTGTTCATCTTTTGTAGGAATGTGTTAAACAAATCTACAATTTTAAACCGTGCAACTACAAAAAAGGAGCGTTAAATTTTAACAAAAAAATGCAACGACAATATTTAGGGGGCCTAAGGAGATAAAACTAAAATGCATGTCCTGTTAAATTAATATATTTAAGGATACCAATGAAACGCATTGAAATGGGAAAGGATATTAAGCAAAGTAGAAAGCAATTTTTAAAGACATTGGGAACAGGAACCGTAGCTATTGCCGGTGCGCCCAATATACTTTTGGCAGATCGGGGCAAGGAACGTATTTTTTTATCCAGAAAACCATATACGTCCAATGAAAAGGTGCAGATTGCATTGATAGGTGCCGGCGGTATGGGTTTTCAGGATACGTACACCGCTTTAAAGCATAAGGGTGTACAACTTGTAGCCGTATGTGATCTTTATTCGGGACATTTAAAGAAAGCAAAAGAAGAATGGGGCAATGATATTTTTACAACAAGGGATTATAGGGAGGTATTGGTAAGAAAGGATGTTGATGCCGTGATTATTGGTACACCAGATCATTGGCATAAAGAGATTTCTGTGGAAGCCATGCGTGCCGGAAAACACGTGTATTGTGAAAAACCCATGGTTCATTCGTTGAGTGAGGGGCATGAGGTAATCAATACCCAAAAGGAGACCGGTATGGTTTTTCAAGTGGGAAGTCAGGGTATGTCTTCCTTGGGAAACGAAAAGGCGAGGGAATTGTTGGCCCAAGGTGCTATTGGAAAAATTAACTATGCGGAAGGGTTCTGGGCCAGAAGAAGTCCGGTAGGTGCATGGCAATATGCCATTCCTAAAGATGCTTCCAGAAAAACAGTGGATTGGGATACATTTTTAAGGGATAATGAAAAAATACCGTTCGACGCCACCCGATTTTTCAGATGGCGAAATTATAAGGATTACGGCACTGGGATGTCGGGAGATCTTTTTGTACACCTATTTTCGAGTCTACATTTTATTACGAATTCCTATGGCCCCAATCAGATTTATTCCTCTGGAGGGCTTCGATATTGGAAAGATGGCCGCGAGGTACCGGATGTGCTTTTAGGGGTTTTTGATTATCCCGATACTGAACAGCATCCAGCTTTTAATCTATCCTTACGGTGCAACTTTGTAGATGGCACTTCGGGTACCACCTATCTTAGAATTGTAGGTAGTGAAGGGTCCATGGATGTGCAATGGGAAAAAGTTATTTTACGTAGAAATCACCAACAATTCGACAATGATCCATTTATGGCGGCCAAATCATCTCAAAATGGGGTTGATTTAAAACGAAAACAAATGCTTCCCCAAGAAGAAATCGTATTTGAAGCTGAAAAAGGATACTTAGGTGCCCATTATGACCATTTTGCAAATTGGTTCAACGCCATTAGAGGGGGAAGATCCGTATCTGAAGATGCGGTGTTCGGATATCGTGCCGCCGCACCGGCCTTAGCGTGCAACGATAGCTATTTTGAAGATACCGCCATTAAATGGGATCCGGTACATATGAAGAAAATATAATTTATGGGAAAAAGTATAATCGGTTTGTTCCTTGTCTTGGTGATTTTGGCCTGCAAGGAAGAAAAGAAAAAGCAAGTTGGGGCAATTGCTTCCCCCCAGAAGGAAATATGGGATAACCAATGGACCTCGTTGATGAACAAGAATCAATGGCGAGGTTATAATCAAGACTCCCTACCAACAAATTGGGCCATACATGATAGCATAATAGAATGTTTTGGGAAGGCGGGTGATTTAGGTGGGGATATTATATCTAAAGACCAATATGATAATTTTGAACTGCGCTTGCAATGGAAAATAAGTCCGGAAGGGAACAGCGGTATTTTTTACCATGTCGTTGAAGATACTATATATCATTCGCCATATGAGACCGGGCCGGAATATCAGATTTTGGATGATGTAGGTTTTCCGCAGCCCTTGGAAGATTGGCAGAAGACCGGAGCAAATTATGCCATGCACGCGGCCAATGACCAAAAAAAGTTAATGCCCGTTGGAGATTGGAATACAACTAGAATTATTTTCAATAATGGAAAAGTGGAACATTGGCTTAATGGGAAAAAAATAGTAATGTTCGACAAGTATGCGGATGATTGGACCACAAAAAGAAATGAGGGTAAATGGAAGGACTATCCGGACTACGGTAACACCAATAGCGGATATTTGGGCTTGCAGGATCATGGGGCGGGCGTGTGGTTCAAAAATATCAGGATAAGACCATTATAGATCAGAATTTCCTTTCTGGATGAAAACTTGAAATATCCATAGATAGTTTTTTGTCGGAAATAATTTGGGATACCAGCTTGCCCGTGGCCGGTCCTAAGCTCCAGCCCATCATTGCATGGCCCGTTGCAATGGTTAAATTTTTGAATTTGGAAGTCCGCCCTATATAGGGCAACCCATCAGGGGAAACGGGTCTTAAGCCACATTTTGCATCTGCTATCTCGCTTTCGGAGATTTTTAATCCATCATAATAACTACCGGCCGCTTTGGCGATGGCGCGCACCCTTTTTTTTCGTATGGTATGGTTTATTCCCGACAGTTCCATGGTACCCGCAAAACGGGTAAATCCTTTCATAGGGGTGACGGCAACCTTGGCCTCCATCAAAATGGCAGGCAATAACACAGGGGTAGATCGTTCTACATTGATACGATATCCTTTGCCCGCTTGTAGAAGGATTTTAAGATGGAGTTTCTTGGCCATATGCTGACTCCAAGAACCTGATGCCAAAATTACTTCGTCCGCCTCGTAATTACATTGATCGGTGATGACTTTTGAAATGGTATCTTTATTCAATTCAAAATCGATCACTTCCTCAAGAGGTCTAAAAATCACCCCATGCCGACCTAGATATTTTTTTAAGTTGTGCATAATTTCCCCAGGAGAAGTGTGTGCATCACATTCATAATGAACCGCTCCCTGTATATCCTTATGAAGACCGGGTTGTAGTTTGTTCAATTCCGTTTGCGTGAGCTCCCGTACCTCCAGCCCCTCATTCTTTGCTCTTTTGGCGACTTCTTTTTCGTGTTTGCCTTCTTTTTGGCTTTTGTAAAGCATCAACAAACCTTTCTTTTCCAGTTGAAATTCACCAATTTTCTTGGAATCATGCATCTTGGAATAAAGATCCTTGCTCAAGAGGTTAATGTCCTTTATGAGGGGAATGGCCTTTTCCACATTAGCCTTGGTCGCCGATACGTTAAAGTACCAGGCCCATTTTAGGAAGTCCATATCCAAGCGGGGTTTCATATAAAAAGGACTACTGCTGTTGAACATCCACTTAATGCCCTTGGCCATCATACCAGGGGATGCCAGAGGAATGATATGGCTAGGCGTTAAATACCCTGCATTGACATAGGATGCGCCTTGGTCCATATCGGATTTATCGATTACGGTAACTTTATGCCCTTCTTCCAATAAGTAATAGGCGCAGCTTAAACCCACGATTCCCCCTCCTATGATGATACTATTTTTACCCATCACTTCTGAATTAAATCTAAAGTAAGCATTAAGTGGATCATCGAAAATAAAAAAGCCCCAAACTTCCATGAAGCAGGGGCATTGGTGCCCACGACTGGAGTCGAA
>JBCBZE010000387.1:0-2878 GCA_039815505.1 Bacteroidota bacterium
CTTCAAAATAAGCCTTTTGCTCCTCCTCGGACATGTTATAAAGGGTAATGATACTATCTGTAAATTGAACTACTTCCTCATAGGAGATAACATCTTCCAAATTGTCTAATTTCTTTTTAATAGATCGATGCTTTTTGGTATCTTCCGTAAGATTCGTCAAAGTACTATCGTAATAGGCCCCGGCAGTTTTATACCTATTTTGATCAAAATAATATTCCGCTAAATTTTCATAGTTCAATGCGTTCAACTGGGGTACGTTCTGTGTGGCCCTCAATGATTTGTTAAAATAGACCAAAGCCAAACTGTCCTGCCTATCTATTAGGTAATACTCTGCTTTTTGGCGGAAAATTTTATCCAAAAAAGGTCTGTTTTCCCTATTTTCCTCCAAATCCACCAAATATTCCAATAGTTCTTCCCTATTTTCTTCCGTAATTTCAGTATTCTGTATTTTTTTCAAATGTGCGTTGATCATATAGACCCTGGGCGATCTTCTATTAAGTTCTATAATCTTGTCAAAAGCATAATTGGCACTATCCTTGTATCCCAATTGATTGTACAATTGACCAATGATAAAAAGATATCTTCCTTTTTCAGGATTCTTTTTGGTATAAGCAGATGCTATTTTTAATTGCTGAATAGCGGTATCCGGAACTTTAAGGTTAATATAGGCTTGTGCCATCATAGCCCGTCCATCCGCATACTCTTGATCACTTAATCTCTCTTGTTTAAAGAGGCGCTTTAAATTTTTAAGGGCGAGTTCTTCGTTCTCCAAACGGATATTTACCTTCTCCCTCCAAATGGTGGCTTCATTTAATTTATCGCTATACGTATATTTTCTTAAGATGTAGTTGAAAGCCTCTAATGCCGGTATGTAGCGCTGGTCAAAATACCGTGCCTTTCCCAAAAGTAAAAAAGCTTCATCCGTTTGGGGATTACGCTCTTCATCCTTAATATCCATACTGTGTTTTTGTATGGCTTTTGTGGCTTTTTCTTCGGCAAGAAGAAATTGAGGCGTATTGTCTTCAGAATCTAACTTAATGTCTTCCGTAACTTCTAGACGTTCCACGGGTAAAATATCCCAGTAATTGTCCCGGTAAGATGCATTAAGTTGCTCACGCCCTTCCTCGAATGCCACATTTCCATTATACAATACGTTATATTTGGTATTCAGCGCATGCCAATTACGATTAATGAATGCGTCTTTCTTTGTGGAACAGGCATTAAAAATGATGCCTCCCAGCAGGGTTGAAAAAATAAGTTTGTACTGAAGCTTCAAAATTTTACGATATTCTTACGTATTCTAAACTGAAAAACATCCATATTATTATGCAGTTCATCGGTAAAATACACTTTATTTTTGTTTGCTATAATAAAAGCCAAAAAGATCTTGGTCATTGACCGCTTAAAATTCACTTTTGGGTAATGGAAAGCTACCAAGTGGTTGGGTTTTCAAAATCGACCATACTTCTATTGTATTTGTTTTTATATGCCACTGGAGACAAACCTACATACTTTTTAAAAACAGATCGAAACGCTTTTTGATCAGAATAGCCTACCCCAAACATCACTTCGGCTACATTATCCTGGGTGGATTCCAAGCTTTTCTTTGCAGATTCTATCTTTACCCTTTGTATATATTGCAAAGGGGTATTCTGCGTGGCCTTTTTAAAACGTCTTACAAAATTACGTCGGCTAACAGAATACTTTTCGGCCAATTTTTCTACTGATATCTTTTTTGAGACATTGCCTTCTATATATGTTTGCGCCTGTTTTATAACATCATCTTCATGGTCTTTCTGCCCTTGGAATATGGCAAACTGATTTTGATTCTCCCTATCTACTTCAATTTCAAAAAACTTTGAAATAAAAATAGCCGTGTCGCGACCGCAATATTTTTCTACCAAATGTAGCATTAGATTAAGAAAGGAGTAGGCGCCACCACTGGTATAAATCCCATCTTCCTCGGTAACTATTTTGCTGGAAACCACTCTTATTTGAGGATGCATCTTCTTAAGAATATCCGTTCCCGCCCAATGGGTAGCACATCGCCTACCATCCATTAAACCCGTCTCCGCCAATACAAATGCCCCCAAGCACAAACTCGCAAGCTCGGCATTGTACAACTCCCTTTGCTTTTTTATCCATGGAACAAAGGCATAGTTTTTCTTGACTTGATCGGGCAATTTCTCTGGCTTAAAAGCAGGGATTATGATTAAATCCGTTTTGCCAATTTCATGGATTGTACGATCACAATGAATACTAAAGGCCCCATCGTACAATACGGAGTCTTTTTCTATTCCTACCAAATATATGTCGAACAAGTCCCGTTCTTCCCGTCCTGTATTGATCAGAAATTTGTTGGCAGCTTTGAGAAGTTTATAAGGGCCCACGATACTACTAAGAATGGCCTTGTCTTTAGGAACCAAAATACTGACATGTTTCATAATTTGGGCTTTCCTCAAAATTAGTTTATTCTTTTGGCACAATCAACCCTATAAAGTGTCTGGTTTGCCCATCTTGAGGGCCATTCATGTTCTGTAATTTTGACAGTTCAAAGACCATGTAATATGGAACTGGAAGAATTTGAGTCTATTAGAGATTATTTTTGCAAGGCATACAAAGGCGTATCGGAAGGCAAAATGATGAACTCACCGGCCATACCTTATAATAGTGAAGTGTTCGCTTTCTTTTCCCATACCAACAAAATGGTCTTTAAACTGGGAAAAACCTATCCCATGGAAACATTGGATGTAGGAATACAGGAATTCAGCCCTTTCAAGAAAAAGGGTCCATTGAATGGGTGGTTCGAGGTAGCCTATAGGGACTGTCAGAAATGGGGGAAACTAACTTTATTGGCATTGAAACGCATTCAACAAAA
>JBCBZE010000089.1:0-10903 GCA_039815505.1 Bacteroidota bacterium
ACTGAAAGTAATCCCTCTTTCTCCGTTAGGAATTTATTAAATCCCTATAAAAGCCCGTAAAAACTATGTTTATGGGCTCTTTTTGTGTAATGGAGGTACAAAATGAAGTGGAATGTGCTGAAAGGACTAAGATAACGTCTTCACATATATACATAGAACTCCCAAAAAATCAATAATAGCTATAAGTTATATGTGTATGTGGTCATAATTATTCTTTCTTTCCGACAGATTCTTGCAGGAAGATAAGTAAGTTCTCTGCAAAACCTGAGGAAAATAAATTATCACCGTTCGTTAAAATAACAATTCCAAATCCTTTTTCTGGATAAAGATGTGTCCAAGATTGGAAATCTCTATTGGCTCCGGTATGGAAATATCTTAGACCATCAGGTGTTTTCTTTGTAAAAGAGAATAAACTCCTATGTGTTTCTGTATCAGGAAATATTGGCATTTCGGTTTGTGGTCTTAGCAATTCATCAAAAGTTTTGTCATCTAAAATTTCTTTTTGATTTAATGCTATTAAAAAACGAGCATAATTATCAGAAGTTGAATACAAAGAATAAGAGGAAGCAAAAAGATTTGGGCCTTGCTCATTAAAAAAAGGTTGAGCTTTTTGATATGTATTATCGGTTGGTTTCCCATTAATGTGTCCAAATGCCTTCTTGTTTTCATATTTTTCTAACCAAGTAAAGCTAAAATTCTCAATACCTAAAGGTTTAGCTACTTCCTTTAGAAATACACCGTCTAAACCTTTGTCATCAGTTTCAAGTAAATGAGAAAGCACATTTTTGAGGTATTCATAGCCTTCACCAGAATAACCATATCTACTTCCAGGTTTAAAATTTAATTTTAGACTATCAGTTGTTTTTGGTCTCCAATTTGGAAAACCTGTTGAATGGCAAAGGACCATTCTAGCAGTAATTTTTTTGTATCTATCGTCATAAGCTATATCAGAATTTGGCAAGTAATTATAGAGGGGCACATCTAAATCCAAAATACCTTTTTCCACTTGTTTAAGAACAAAAAACGAAAAAACAGGCTTTGACAATGAGGCCACTTCGTAAATGGTTTCGTTGTTGACTATTTGGTCTCCATTTGCTCTTTTAGTTCCAAAATGCCCACTATAAACAATCCTATTATCATTTGTGATTGATACGGAGACACCTACAAGATTTGAAGAATCAAGCGCTTTGCAAATAAACTTGTCGATTTCGGTAGTTTTTATTTCTGTATTCTTAACCGTTCTAACTATTTTCTTCTTTTGCTGACAAGAAGAAAATATAAAGAGCATAAAAATTAGGACTACCTTGAGATTCATTTTTTTAGCATTGTATTCTTTATGTAAAGACGATTACTTTATTTTTTGTTACTTTTCAAACAAGTATTGATATGTATAATAATTAACTTATTCTTCGCTTAGTATGGCTGGTATAATAAAATCATTTATAATTTCTTCGGTAATATTATGCGCATTTCTATTCCTATAGTTCGTAGTCGTTATAACAACGGATAAACCCAATTCTGGGTTTGCTAGCACTTTATTGCCCCCAGTACCGGACATGAAGAAAAATTTATATTTTTTATCCTTCCCAAAGTTTTTTAACCAAAATAGATAGCCATACTCAGCATCATATGCTTCGAGTTTTGTTGTTGACGCCTTTTCAATCCATGAAGATGAAATAATTTGTTTCCCATTCCATTGTCCTTTGTTTAGGCATAACTGAATTAGTTTCAAAAGGTCTCTGCTTCTATATTCACTACCTCCGGCGGTATTTAATATTTTATGAGGTGTATAATGTAATGTATAGTCTTTAATTGCCAGAGGTTCAAAAAGATTGTTCTTTGTAAATTCAACCAAATCACTTTTAATGGCATTTTGTAAAATTTCTGCCACTAAAGCCGCTCCGGCACTACAATAGCTAAAAGCCCGGCCATAAGGTCGGTCTTTAGGTTGAGGTCCCCAAGGATACGAATAAACAGGAAGGTCCAAATAAAATTGAGTCCAATCTTCTATGATATACATGCGCTCTTCATTCCCCCTAGAGAATCTATTGTCATCATTACATTCTAAAACAGAGCTCATCGTTAAGAGGTCTTCGATTGTAATTTCTTCTTTGCGCTTATCTGGGTTTTTTACCGGAAGTTTGTGCTGCAAATAGTCGAAAATCTTATCTTTTTCAGAGGTAATATACCCTTTGTCTATTGCGATACCAGTCAATAAAGTTGCCATGGTTTTAGTAACCGAACGCGTATTATGTTTGGAATTAACGTCATTTTTGTTGTAATACTTTTCAAATAAAACCTTACCATCTTTAGCTATTAAAATACTTGTAATACGTTCGTACTTGCCAGAAGAGACAATACTGTCCATTTCACTTAATAGAGCGATATTGTTTTTATTGGTTTTAGAAAAATTGAGTTGGGCATTACTCTGTAGCACACATAAAAAGTAAACTATTGTTAGAAGTGTATATTTCATATTGTATTTTTTAAGTGATGAATCATCAAACTTAGAGAATACAATGACTACCTAATAGAATGAAATTAACATTATAAGCTTTTAGTGGTATTTTTTCGATAGGTGCTTGGACTACTATTGAAAATCGATTTAAATACACGATTAAAATGACTTTGGTCTGAAAAACCTGTTTGGTGAGCTATTTCGGTTAAGGAATTGTTTGAATTTAAAAGTAGCGGAATGGCTTTTTTAATTTTATGCTGTCTCATATATTCACCAAGACTCATAGAAAGGTGTTTTGACGCAGCTCTAGAGATATGTACAGGATGCACTTTTAGCTCATTGGATAAATAATCAAGACTAAGCTTAGAAGTGTCATAGTGCAGTAATTCTTTTAAGCCATCTACCCAGTTTGGATTCTTTTTAGCGTTAGTTTCCTTTATTTTACTTAATGATTCACAGATTTGAAGTAATAGAACTTCAACAGACACATTACTGTAATTATCTGAAATTAAAAATTCATGATATAGTTTTGCGAAAAGCAAGTGTAATTTTGGGTTTTCAATGAGTTGACTACCTTCCAATAAATTTAGCGATACTCCATTTTCTTTAAGCCATTTTCTTTCAAATTCCAGATGAAAACCACTAGCCACAGCGGAATGTTTAGAACCGTAATGAGCTTCTTGCCAATTATTAAACATTAAACTTCCGGCAGGACACAATGATTTTACTTTGTTATTGCAATCCTTCATATTACCACTTAGTACATACATGAAATAAGGGTTTTCATGATAATGCCAATCCGTTTTGTTTCCAGTATAATTATATTGCGACAGCAAAATTCCATTAAACGACACCTCTAAATCTTTCTTGCCATAATACTTTCCTTTGGTTAATATTTTCATCTTGTATACGTATAGAGGTTTATCTTTAAAGACTTGATTCTGAATGTTTCGTTACAATAATTTTTTATTAAATTTCTTATGACTCTATAATATGTTTAGCTTCAAAAACGCTTTTAATCTATGTCTTTAGCTATGAATTGCTGATTGCCAATAAATATTAGGTCCAAGTTCATAACCCCAGACATATTTCTCTAAGATATTTATTTAAATTGGTCTACCGATTAAGCTTTTAATAGTATCATCAACTCTTTTCCATCCATTAATTTAAGTGGTATTATTTTCTATTAAAAAAAGATGATCATTTTCTTTTTCAACTACAAGCGTTGTTAAGGCATTTTCTAAAAAAAAGCTATTATTGCTGCTTGCTATAAGTTATTTTTTGTTTTGCCTTGGCCAAAAATCAGTAATTCTTCATCCTCAAATCGTACTATTTTTTTGGGAAGTATAGGCACAGCGCAGTGAATCCCTCTTTCTCCACAAAAAAAGCTTCACTATGGTGAAGCTTTTTTATTTGCGACAGTGTCGAAATTTTTAATCCTATACATTTAAGATATAAAAAGTGTCCGTGCCCATCGATTCCTATATTGTACAAAGGTTTAGTTGAAAGCCGTTTGATTTATGGTTTTAGGATTACCGAACGGGACACTTGATTGAATGGGCCGGTCAGTGTATTTCCATCCTTATCTATAAGTTCCAATTGAATGGTCACTTCCCCCATAGGCAACCCAGTAATGATATGTGGTGCCCATTCCGTTATGACGAATTCTTCTCCATTGATCGTGGCCTTCACTTTATTTCCATCCTCCGAAAGTGTTGTATTGAGCACAAAAAAGTCTAACAGGATATTCTCTGTATCCGCGCCCGAATATTCACCTTTTGGGCGACTATAGATCAAGGTCGGGGCTTCCATATCCAGCCCAAAGGAGTCCTGGGGGTCTGCCCCTACTTCCAATTTTTGTACCACCACAGAGTTTTCGTTCTTTACCGATTCATGATAGGAACGGCTTAAAAAGGCTACCAAGTGGTGTACACCATCGGGAATTTCTTTTTTAAAGGTAGGTTCGTAATGCGCGGAATATGGCTGATTGTCCAGAATAAAGTGGATATGTTGCCCCTTTCCGGAATTGGCCAACAGCTCTGCATTGGGACCATCGGTCAGGGCACCCAACTCATAATCATTTATCGTGAAAGCGAAAGCCACTTCTCCACCCTCCTTCAATATACCGCTTTCGGGGTTTTTCATTTTAAGTGCGGCATTGACGTATGCGGGCGAACCTTCTAATTTTTGCAGGGTAATTTGTTGCCTTACATCACTTGCAGTGGCTTCGGTCTCCGTTACATCATCTCTTAATTCCGTATTCTTTTTCTGTTGCTTACACGCTGATAAAGTAAAAAGCAAAACGAGTATTGCTATATACGAATGGTACCTGTTCTTTCTCATTTTATTCTAGTTTTAAGGGTTATTAATTTTAATTTGTATGGTGTACATGGAATTTCTCAAAGTTCCATATTGATTCCTTGTCTTTATTCGTAATGGTAATATTTCCTATGTGGTTTACACTATTGTCCGCATTGTTCAACCGACACCTTATCTGGCTAATTCTGCTATATTTTATTTTGTTAGACCCTTCCATCCGTATGTTGATGTCCCCGCTGGTAATGGTGAATACCTTTTCATCCTTTTCCACTAACTCACAGTTCAAATAGCCAAGTTCTTGTGCGATACGACGGAAATCGCTAGGGGTACAGGTTAGTTGTATCATCTCTACACTATGGAATAATTTTTGTTTTTCATAAGCCGGTTCAAGAAAAGCTTCGCGCGAATAGGACGTATGTTGTTTCCCGTGCAGATGTTCTAAAAAAGAAGGGGCATAGAAACCGTACCACGTATGTAATGCAGTTCCCGGACTGGGCGTATAAAAGGCTTTGAACCAAGTATGCTCTTGTCCATCGAGAGGCATCTTTACCGTCTCCGTAGCATAGAGCAACGAATCTTTCATAGCCCCCAGTTTTGGTTCTATACCCAAATGAAAGTGCTCTCCCCTATTCTTTAACGAAAATCCGATACCACTTTTCCCTACGGGTTCGTCGTATGCATTGTTTGGACCCAATATTTCAATATAATGCCGATGGCCCCTCAAATAGCAGGAAGAAGAATTGTTGCTAACGGGTGTAAAACTAGGTAAGCCGGAATCCAGGGCGGCATAGCTGTTTTTCCATGGACTATCCTTGATTAAACTTATATAGGTTAGACTATCGACAACCACATATAAGTGGTTAAACAATACATTGGAAACGTCATTACCGAAAACCGCATCGATTTTCTGATGATCGATCAGTGTGCGGTCATACTTTTTTGGTGCCCGTTCTTTACAAGCAAGGAAGAGGGATATGACCAAAACAAATAAAAAAGGGTACGCCCTCATATTAAAACTGTTTTAAAAAAGTGATTTTACTTATAAACTGTGTTGTTTGCCGTACGGGGTCAAAAACATTGGTCCGTGTATCGTTGAACACCAGATAAATGAAAGAAAGCGGCATATATTCCCAGCTAAAGCGAACATTCCATCGGCCCTGTTCATCAAAACTATTATACTGATAAAAAGTGGACAATTGTACCCTTGGATTTAGGGCTAAACGTAGACTCGCCGTATATAGATCCGTATCTAAATTTTCCCGTAAAATACCCACGCCGTTGATATTATTATGTTCGTAGTCCGCCGTAAGGGAAACATGGGGCAATGGCGCATAGCGAAGCCCTGTGATAATCGTGTTACGAGTGCCGTTATAAAAATCCCCAAAGTCATAGCTAATGGAACCGGACAGTTTTTTGGATTGGTCCGAATTGTATCTCAAAAGAAAGCGTGTGTAACTGTAATCGTCTTGCTCGATTTCGAGACCCAAGGGAGCAAAGTCAAAATTGATGTTCTGCCATGTAGGCGTAAAAGAGGCCTCGACGAAACTGTTATCCTTGAACCACGTATAAATGGGAAAAATATAAAGGTTGGACTGCTGAAAATTTCCAAAGTCTTCAAAATCATGAAAGTAATTAAAGAAAACCCCAGGATCCCAACGGCGAACAAAGGGCAACCATTTGGGTCTTACAATAGCATATCCCCCTGGACTATGGAGCATAAAATTTTTCTGGGAAACAAATCCCATATCCGGGGCATATTCAGTGCTTACAAAATCGGTAATATACCCCATGTAATATTTATTGGTCCTTGATGTAACCCCTATTCTCCCCGCGAAACCGGTATCTTCGGTCTCACTATCCAATGAGGTAGATAACAGATAGGTCAATGTAAGATCGGGCTTGGGACGAATCAATCCATCAATTGAAATGGTGGTATTGTCCTGACGTTCCAAGTCCAAATCATCCGAGGAATCATCCAACCGGTAAGTGACCATGGCCCCCATATTGTTTTCCTTGCCATAATTTTTGGTGTACCGTGCTACTCCGAAAGTACTTCCCGGACTGTCATCCGTTTCCCGTTGTCGTACGGCCAAGGCCGCTATGGTTCTATTTTCATCCCTATCGGTATACCGCGCGCCCGCATCCAAAGGTGCCGGGGTGGCATTGAAACTATTGGAGAGCCCAATGGTTCTGCTGAAAAATGGCCTTACCCGAAAGCCCCCCGCGCCGGCCCAAATTCCAGAGTTCTCCAAAAAGAACTGTCGACGTTCGGGAAAAAAGATATTAAAACGTTCCAAGTTATTGACTGCGCGGTCCACGTCGGCTTGTGCAAAGTCTGTATTTATGGTCAAATCCAATACGGCATTGGGGTTTATGGCCCATTTGATATCGCCCCCTACCTTGGGTTCATTCAATTGATCAGTCAGTACCTCCCCAGATTTATTTTCGTCGTATTGGTACAGGGCATAGGGTTCTATACGAATATTGGCAGAAGGGGGTGGCACTTCTAAACCCTTAAGTTTGGCTGCGTAAATCATACGATTCTCCGAAAACGATTGTGGTATTGCCGGAAATACCGTTTTTTCATAGTCTTTACGTGCCAATCGAAAAAAAGTGATGCCCCATTCCACGGGAACGCCTTCTATAGATTTGTCATATCGAATCGATTTAAAGGGAATGGCGAATTCGGCATAATAGCCCTTATCCGTTCTTTGGGTGCGTACACGCCATAAGGCGTTCCAGTCCTCATCTCTGTTACGGTCGTTAAAATTCTGTACATCTTGTTGATTCCCATAAGGGGTTGTCTGAAAGGATACCGCATATTGCTTGGTGTTCTGGGCATCGATTTGAATGCCAAAGACATCATTTTCAAGACCATTGAAGTCCCGACTTAAATCCTGCATACGAACCCCTTTCTTACCTAGGGAATCCTGAGCAAAGATTCCGAAGTACAGGTTTTGATCATCATATAGAATACGTACTTCGGTAGGATTCTTAATGGTACCCCCTTGAACCGGTTCTACCCGGAAAAAATCGGTGATAGTTTCGGAATGTTGCCAATCCGCTTCATTTAATTTTCCATCGATATTCAGTTTTCCATTGGCCCTTGTGGCAGTTATTGTTACCGGTATTTCAGGTGGAGGAAAATTATCTGTTTCCTTCTCTTGCGCCTTTACGTAAAGACCCATTGCAAATAAAATAAATACCGATGTTTTCCTCATTTTAGGTTTAGTTAACAATACCTATGTTCACTGCTTTTTTGGAAACCAGAAAACCCAAACCAAATAAGAGTAGGGAAATCAAAAAAAGAAGTGGTGTTACCGCTAGTTCGACTTGAGTATTTTTTTCATAGTCAAAACTGGGCAAATCTGCATAATCTTTCTGCGAAAAATCACGATTGTTGTATAGAAACGGCATAAAGTGTTCTCTCCAAGTTTGGGCAAAGGTCACCACTTGTTTTCTATAACTTTCATAGTCCCGGGTAGAAGTGCCGGCTATTCGGTTCATGGATTCCTGTGCAATAATGGCCGGGGAGATCCATTTGAATTTTCCTATCCAATTTTGTTGTTTTTGTAATTGTTCCTCATAGGAATTCAATACCGGAGCCAGTTCTTCCTTTACCAGTTTTTTGGAAGCCATATACTTGTGATAAAACCCTCTTGCCTGCGTAGTGTCATTAATGACATATTCAGGGTGGTCACGCAGGTAATTGTCCAAAATCTCATCTTGTTTCTTTGTGACATCCGCTTTAAGGTTTCGCATCTTACTGATCATGAGGGTACGGGAAGGCATGGGATAAAGTGTATTGCCCAATTGGTTCAGTACCGAAGGCACCAAAAGCACAAAAACCACCCAAAGGCCAAGTAAGACCACCGCATTCTTGGCCGAACTTCCTACCCAAAGATTGACCAAAAAAGACAAAGCGAACCAAAACAGCATATAGGCCAGTATAAGGCCCAGCAAACCGAAAAAAATACCCGCTTGCACAAAGGGATCATAACCAAACGCAAAAAAAACAATGGTCAACGATCCTATAACCAATACCGATAACCAGAAAAAGCGGAGCCCTAATTTTTGTAGTACCCAATGCTGGATACCGATCGGTTGTGACGAGAGTAATCGTAATGAACCACTTTCCCTTTCGGAAGAAAGCACATCATATGAAAAGGCAATGATGAGCAACGGAAGCAGGTACACAATAACAAATGCAAAATCAAAACTACCAAAAAGCAGCTGTACGGGGCTGGTCATTTCGGTAAAGTTGAGCGTAAAATCATCTCCGGATACCGTTGGTTTTACGTAGTGCGTAAAAAGATCTGCTTGCCCGGTGGAAATAAAGGACATAGGCTGTGGTTCCATGGCCGCCACCCGTGGATGATAATTGCCCACGGCCATGGGACTAGTGGGGATGGTCCATCTAGAGGCACTTACCTCCAGGCCGCGTTCTACCGAGTCCAGCAATTTCAGCATCAGTTGATCGTTCTCTTCCACTTCTTCCTGGGCAGCAACGATATCTTTTTGATGTTTTTCTATTTTTTGTTTGCCGTTGAGCGCCGCAAACCCAAAGAGCAACAACAATATAATACTTAGGATTTGTATCCATCGGCTACGTAATAGTAGCTTCAGCTCGTACTTAAAATTATAGGATAGCATGATCAAATGTATTTTACGGTTAATAGTAAGCAGCCGAAAGAGGCAACGAGCCAGATAGCCAAAATTCCAAGGTTGGAGGTATTCCGATCAAGAATGGCATTTAGTCGGGGCGGGTTATACTTAAAAGCGGGTAGGTCTTTCCAAATACCGGCATCTGCCTGATAGCTCCAATCCCCATATGATGAATTTTCGGCAAAATTGGTATTCAAAAACTTTTGGGTCGCAATGCGGTATTCCTCTGCAGCGTCCGCAAAATCCCAATGGGTAGCATAATCGGTATGGGCAATGGCCATACTTAAAAATCGTGTGGGCAGATATGGAGAAATCGAGGCTAAACCTTTGTAAACCTTTGCTTGCCGGGTATATTGCTCTTTAAGATGGTTATAATGCTTAAAATAGACCTCCGCTTCATGTTCTTCACCTTTTTGCATGCGATAACCATCAAAATTGAAAGGCAATTGATGCAGGCTATCTACCCCGTACTCCTCTAAGGCCCGTATCTCTAACAATTTGGCCTCCTTGCTCCATGGATTATGTCCGTCAAGCCCACTTTTTTTATCTTGAAGTACATTGGCGGCAAACTCTTGTCTTGTTGGATAAGGATGTTTGGATTCCGCAATATTACTTGCTGCCTTGGGTGCGGCCAAACACGTTATGATCCAAACACAAAGGGAGATCACCAACGAGATTCCAGATTTTTTAGTTCTAGAGGAAATAAGCAAGACAATGTTGATAAAAATCACATAATAGCCTATATACACTAAAAACAACGCCAACAACGCGTTCCAATTGAATACGCCAAAATCATCAAGCTTGCTCAATACTACTCCGGCCAGGAAGAATACTATCGCGGTGGTGGTAAAGATGGGCAAGAAAAGGGCCGTCCATTTTCCCACCAGCCATTTCCAAGTGGACAGTCCCTGACTCTTTAATAAGGTCAAGGTTCCCATTTCCCGTTCTTTGGTAAAGCTGTTATACCCTAAAAGGATAATGAGCAGGGGTATAATAAACAGCAGTATAAAATCAGGGGTTAAATCACCAAAACGAGCCAATCCGGTTTGGTCCGCGGCGGCGCTAAACTCGGCCTCATTGCGTTTATGGGCCTCTAAAAAAATAGAGGTGCCCGCATATTTATCCACGCCTTGATCTACCAAGGACAAAGGATATTTAGGTTTAAAGGCATAGGTACCATAATGCGCGGCCGAATGTGGGTTTTTCTCTCCCTGGTTATCCCATACGGTACGTTCCGCTATTTTAGCCTCCTTATATTGTTCATTTACATTTTGGTATTGCTTGGCACTTATCCATACTGCCACGGCGAGCAGTAGCACAACAATGATAAAAGCCATACGGACTCGGCCGTCACGGAGCAATTCTTTAGTCTCCTTTAAAAAAGTCTTTGCGATCATGATACAAGATCTTTATAGTCCATGGTATTGAGATACGCCTTCTCCAATTGTGGAAGGGAAATAT
>JBCBZE010000273.1:0-4862 GCA_039815505.1 Bacteroidota bacterium
CCATTGTTCTCGTAACCCGTGGCGTATAACCCGGTCTTGGCTATAGGGTCTCCCAATACGGGAATCCCGAATAAGGTTCCAGAGCCCAACAACTCCCTAAAAAAGCCTACCATAATCAAAATGATACCATAACCCAACGCATTACCGATGCCATCTAAAAAAGATCGCCATACCCCGTTACCGAGTGCAAAGGCTTCAAAACGTCCCATAATGATACAATTGGTTATGATCAAACCAACAAACACCGAAAGCGTCTTACTGAGTTCATAGGCAAAAGCCTTAAGTACCTGATCCACCACGATGACCAAGGTGGCCACAACAATAAGTTGGGCGATAATTCGAATCTTGGATGGGATAACATTTCGCAACAACGAAATAACTACATTACCTATACCCATTACAAAGATTACGGAAACCGCCATCACAAAAGATGCCTTGAGTTCGGCAGTGATCGCCAATGCGGAACAAATTCCCAATACCTGTATCGTAATGGGATTATTATCGGCTAGCGGGTCTAAAATTAGATTTGCATCCTTTTTTGAAAGTAGTGCCATTTTCTAGTTATTTCTAATCGTTTCTAAATAAGGTTTATACGCTTTAAGTGTTTCTTTGATCATGGCCGAAACCCCATTCCCGGTTATGGTAGCACCGGCAATGGCATCTACCTCATTATCCTGTTTATTTTCGTTGAGCGGATCATTGTTGGTCTTTGATACCGTTATCCCGGCATAACTATTTCCATTTAAGAGGGTTTCGCCCAAAAAATCGTCCATAAAAAACCGAAGCTTAATATTGGCTCCCAAACCAGCGGTTTCCGCTTTATGGTCAAAGTAAACGCCTTGTACCACCAAATCCTTGTCTACGGACATAAAACCCCATATGGCGTCCCATAGCCCTTTACCGTACATGGGCAACACATATATTTCTTCGCCATCCTTTTCCCCCACAAAAATGGGAAGGCGAGCTTCCGATCCCGCCTTTAAGGCCGCCAATTGTTTTTTAACATCGATCAAGAAAGCTTGGTCATCTTCTTGGACCTCTCCGTTGACAAAAACATATTGTGCCTTGATACGCTCGGAAAACTTGGCCTCGACCACATCGGTAGGAATAAAGTTAACACCACTTTCCGGTGTATTCTCGTTTACCCCCATGGCATACAGAATATTCTGTTGCTTTTCAAAACGTTCGTTTTCCTTGATTCTTTCACTGAGACCTGAAGCTAAAAAAGCAAGCACGGATCCCACAACGACCACCATAATGATCGCAAAAATTACGGTGTATGAATTTTTATCGGTATTGATTGCCATAATTAAACAGTTTCTGCTTTAAGTTCTTCTGCCTTACCGTCCGAATCTTTTGGAAGGATAACCGCATTCTTTAATCGTTTCATTCGTCGTTTTATGTTTCCGCGGACCACATAATGATCAATTGTGGGGGCAAAAACATTCATCAGCAAAATGGCCAAGAAGACCCCCTCGGGATAACCGGGGTTAAATACCCGGATCATTACGGATATGAAACCGATAAAGAACCCATAAACCCATTTTCCTCTGTTGGTCTGTGAACCTGTAACGGGATCGGTGGCCATATAGACAATACCAAATGCCAGCCCTCCCACAATAAGATGTTTCCAGAAATCAAACTGCATTAAACCATAGAATTTACTGTATTCCGGAATCCAACCCGCGTCAACGATTCCATTAAAAATAAGACCCATGGCCAAGGAACCGATTACCGCACTCACCATAATACGCCAGCTGGCAATTTTACTAAAGATGAGGAACAAGCCCCCCAATAGGCATAAAAAAGCGGAGGTCTCACCTACAGAGCCTGGTATAAATCCAAAAAACATATCAGAAATACTGTATTTGGCATTGATCACGGCTTCGTTGTTTTGAGCTAAATACCCCAGAATGGTCTCCCCGGAAATAGCGTCTGCGGAACCTGCCTGGGTAACACCCTCTTTGGCACCATATACCCAAACCTTATCACCGCTCATCCATGTAGGATATGCAAAGAACAAAAACGCCCTTATGGTCAAGGCCGGATTCAAGATATTCATTCCTGTTCCCCCGAAGACTTCTTTGCCAATGACCACACCGAACACCACGGCAACGGACAACATCCAAAGCGGCGTATCTATGGGAACGATCAGTGGTACCAACATACCGGTAACCAAATACCCTTCTTCTACTTCATGCCCCTTGATGACGGCAAAAATAAATTCGACCAAAAGCCCTACTCCATAGGAAACAACAACGAGTGGCAATACCTTAATGATCCCGATCCAAAAGTTGTCCCAAGTTAAAAAATGCTCCAGTACGGAAAAATTTTCCGGAAAACCATTGATGGCGGAATAGTGTTGATAACCTGCATTGAACATCGAAAAAAACAGAATGGGCACCAAGGCCATAATCACCGTATTCATTGTACGTTTTAAGTCATCTGCTCCTTTTACATGGGTACCGCCTGCATGGGTCGTCTCATTGGGACTGAACAAAAAAGTATGAAAAGCGTTGAAGGCAGGGGCCATTTTCTTGCCCTGATACTTCATCTTCAACTCGTGCATTTTTGATTTTAAGCTCATCTCTTATCCTATTTCTTGATATAATAAATCTAACCCCTCCCGTATAATCTGTTGATGGGGTTGTTTTGATATACAAATAAATTCCGTTAAGGAGAAATCTTCCGGGGCTACTTCATATAATCCCAATTGCTCCATCTCGTCCAAATCCTTTACCATGCAGGCCTTTAACAACTGCATGGGATAAATGTCCAATGGAAAAACTTCCTCGTACCTTCCGGTTACTACAAAAGCACGGTGCTCCCCATTGGTATTTGTGGTGAGGTCGTATTTCTTTTTGGGCTGCAACCAGGAAAAGGTCAAGGCCCTGGTAGACGATACTTTGTTGAATACGGGCTTGTTCCACCCAAAGAATTCATAATCGTCTCCCTCGGGAATAGCGGTAACCGTGTTATTGTAAAATCCTAAATATCCATCTGGGCTGCTTAGGGCACCGGTAAGCACGTCACCGTTGATGACCCTGAAATTTTCACCGTTAACACCGCTACCATATAAAAAAGTAGCGATTTCGGTTCCAATTTTTGTTGTATAATATTTCGGGGATTTCACGGAAGAACCGGCCAAGGCTATGGTTCGTTCGGGATTGAACTTTCCGGTCAATAACAATTCTCCCATGATAATCAAATCCTGAGGGGAAACCGTCCATACCGTTTCACCTTTGTTGATCGGATCTATTTTATTGATTTGGGTCCCCACCAAACCTGCCGGATGGGGTCCTGATATATGGTGTAATTCTATTCCCTTTAAGCCCGTCAAAGGGGAATTTGATGACTTACCTACGGAAACGTGTACTTTCCCGGGGGTAAGCTTGCCCAGGGCCCATATGGCAGCCTGTAGCTCCGTTTCCTTACCTTTCAGTACATAGTCCAAATCTGCGGCGAGCGGAGCCGTTACATACCCTGAAATGAATATGGATTTTGGGGTAGTTTCAGGGTTCGCTATGATATCATATGGTCTTTGCCTTATAAAGGGCCAACAACCGGACTTCAACAACAACGCCTTTATGTCAGATGCGGAAGCACTTTCCGCGTTAAGCGTGGCATGGGTTACATGTTCTTGGGATTTATCGGCTAGGATCTTAAGGGTAAGGATTTTTCTACGGGCGCCCCTTTCAATTTCGATCAGCTCCCCGCTTACCGGGGAAACAAAAAGCATATCCTCTTTAGCCTTATTGTAAAATAGCGCTTCGCCCGCTTTGATCTCGGCGCCTTGTTTTACCAGCATTTTAGGGGTTATTCCGTGAAAATCTTGAAGATTGATTGCGTAAACATTGCTTAAAACGGCTTTGGAAGTGGTATGCTCTGCGGCACCGACAAGGTTAATGTTCAAGCCTTTTTTAATTCGAATGTCTTTAGACATATAGTAAACCTTAGGTTAACAAAATTTGCAGCAAATTTAGTACTTAAAAGAAAGTTTTCATAATTATTGCCTATAAATTTAGGCATTATACCGATATGAATTTTTTGGGTATGCTTTTTGTTTACCTTTACCCAAAAAATATCTTATAAATGCCGCTATATCTTAAACAGATTTTTTTTCTGCTCTTTGTTTCATCGCTGTTCGCACAAGTACAGGAAGAGGTAGATCCGCCCCCCAATATAAAGTCGATTATCTTTAAGGGACCTACCGAAGATCAATTTCCAATTGTGCAGTTGGGGGAAAATATTACTTTGGAGTTCGATGATCTTTTGGCGAACGAACAGGATTACTATTATAGGTTGGTACATTGCGACTATGACTGGACACCGTCGCAACTGCTTAAATCACAGTTTTTGACGGGAATGGACAACCAACGCATCATAGATTACGAAAATAGTTATACCACCTTACAGCCCTACTCCAACTACCGGCTTACCATTCCAAATGCCAATATACGCCTAAAGGTTTCAGGGAATTACTTGATCGAGATCTATAACAGTTCCGATGAACTTCAGTTTTCCAGACGGTTTGTAGTGTACAAGGATATCGTAAAAATTGGGGCCGTCGTTAGACGTTCCCGGGATGTCAATTACATTAATGAGAAACAATCGGTACAGTTTACGTTGAATCCCTTTAATTTTCCTTTGGTCAATCCTAAAAAAGAAGTCAAGGTGGCCATCCTCCAAAATTATCATTGGCCTACGGCCCGTTATAATGTTCCGCCCCAATTTACCTTGGGCACCGAACTTATTTACAGGTATGATCAAGAAACGGCTTTCTTTGGCAGCAATGAATTTTTAAATTTCGATACCAGTGACCTTAGGGCACCAAGCTCCGTTATCTCACATATTGAATTTAA
>JBCBZE010000161.1:0-7666 GCA_039815505.1 Bacteroidota bacterium
ATGATGGCATAGAGTGTTTCGACCTTATATATGGAGAAAAGTTTAAAAATGATAAATATTAAGCTTGAAAAAAGAATGCTTAAAGCTAAATCTAACATTTTACAATTTGGATTTAAGATGAATAACATCCTCTGTACCTACTAGAAGATGCCATGTTTTTATGCCCAGTTGTTTGGCCGAAAGTGTATTTTCCGGACTATCGTCAATAAACAAAGTTTCCGGAGCCTTTAGATGGTTCTTCTCCAGCACAAATCGATAGATATCCTCATCTGGTTTTCTTAAGTGAATTTCGTGGGATAAATAGAACTGCTCAAAACATTCTTTAAAGCGTTTGTATCGATCAAGACCCATGTTTTCCTTTACCTTTTCTATGTGAAGCGCATTGGTGTTGCTCAATAAAAAAAAGCGGTATGTAGTATCGCTTGCCAAACTTTCCATAAATTTTAGTCGATACTCGGGAAAATCTAAAATGATAGCATTCCATGCATGGATAAGTTGTTCGGAATTGGCTTTGGGAAAACGGGTGTTGATTTCAGAAATAAAGGTATCCGTGGAGATGAGTCCCTTTTCATATTCCTGAAGGAGAGACGTTAAATCCGTAGTAAGTTCTTGGAAACCAAATTTTTTCATTTCCCGGGCCGTTGCAGGTTTATCCAGGTTGATAAAAATATCCCCAAAATCGAAAATGATGTTTTTAATCATTGATATAGAAGTTTAGGATGTCGTTGTTGATATGTTTCGAATCCACAAGTTTATCGGTGGGCAGGCTGGGGGCTTTTAAACCGCTTTCAAAATTTGTGTCCCCTATGAAAACACGAGCTTCATCCCAAACATCCATAGCTAAAAACGTTTCTAGCGTTTTTGCACCACCCTCAACGATAAGGCTCACCATATGATGTTTATATAATATGTCACAAATTTGTTGAATTACGTTATCCGAAAAATCGATCAATTCATACATGATACCGCGCACATAATTTTTGGTGTCCGTTACTTCCGTAAGTACAATGGTTTTTTCGTTCTTGTCCAAGACAAAGTGGTCGGGACCAATTTTTAAGGTTCTATCCAATACAATTCGTACTTGTGATGTACCGTGCCATGCCCTTACATTCAATTTTGGATTATCCTTTATGACCGTTTGGGTACCCACTAGAATTGCTTGTTCTACGGAGCGCCATTGGTGGACCAGTTGTCTGGATCGTTCATTGGTAATCCAATAGGGTGTAGGTTTCTCACTTCTCCTATGTTCTTCGGGAGCCATAAATCCGTCCAAGGTTTCTGCCCATTTCAGTATGATATAGGGTCTTTTTTTTTGATGATAGGTGAGAAAGCGTTTGTGATGTTCCCGGCATTCTTTTTCTAAAACCCCAACAGTTACATTACAACCGACATTTTTTAATTTTTGAATACCTTTGCCGGCTACTTTTTCATGAGGGTCTAATATCCCGATCACTACGTGGGGGATAGCGTGTTTTATGATAAGGTCTGCGCAAGGGGGAGTCTTTCCATGATGCGAACAAGGTTCTAAAGTAACGTATATGGTAGCCTCTTTTAACAGAGCTTTATTTGGTACCGAGGCTATGGCGTTTACTTCGGCATGGGCACCTCCATATGGACTCGTAAAACCTTCGCCTATAATCTTTTCATGATGTACTATTACGCAGCCTACGCTTGGATTTGGGAAAGTAGACCCCAGACCATTTTTACCTAATTCAATGCATCGGGAAATATATTTTTCATTCCTGGTTTTATCATTTTTTTGTATTGCGGATGTAATCTGCATTCAATTAATTTCCTTTAAAATCGAATTTTAGGGTTATGCCCTTTTCATGTATCTTCACCACGCAAAAATAGAACAATTAAAAAGATTTTTTTTGTCATTTATGGATACTGTTGTTATAAGGGAAATTCAGCAAAAGGACAATGATAAGGTGGCCAAGGTTGTTCGTAAAGTATTGGAAGATTTAGGAGCCCCCAAGGTAGGTACCGCCTATGCCGATAAGGCCTTGGACAAAATGTATGAAAACTATGATGTGCCTAGGGCCACTTATTATGTGGTAGAGGAAGATGATCGTATTATAGGTTGTGCCGGAATAGCACAATTGGATAATTACGAAGGTAACGTTTGTGAATTGCAGAAAATGTATTTTTTGGAAGAAGCAAGAGGTAGGGGCCTAGGGGAGAAAATGATGCAGATATGTCTTGAGCGTGCCAAAGTGTACGGCTTTGGAAAATGTTATTTGGAAACGATGCCGTATATGAAATCAGCACAAAAACTGTATCTAAAGACCGGATTTCAATATATAGATGCGCCCCTGGGAAATACGGGTCATTATTCTTGCCCGGTATGGATGCTCAAAGAACTGTAGTTTAATGCTATTAAAGGATATAAAAAATATTTTCCATAAGGAATTGGATACCCTTTATCCACTGGAAGAGGTGAATAGTTTCTTTTATAGGATGATAGAACATTACTTGGGTCTTGAAAGGTTTGTTTTGGCAATTGAACCGGATATTAGTATGACAAAAGAAGAAGAAGCTCCCCTTTTTGAGGGCTTGGCACAGTTAAAATTAGAGCGACCCCTACAATATATTTTAGGTAAGGCCTATTTTATGGATTTGGAATTTATGGTCAATGAACATGTGCTCATCCCAAGGCCGGAGACCGAAGAATTAACTCGTTGGATTATTGGAGAAGTGCAAGAAAACAAACCTACGGTTCGGATATTGGATATAGGAACAGGCAGTGGATGTATTGCTATTTCACTGGCAAAGTATATACCCAATGCGGAAGTTTTAGCCTTGGATGTTTCCAATGAGGCCCTAAAAATAGCCAAGGAAAATGCGACGGGGAATGACGTTGACGTAGATTTTTTTCATTGGAATATCCTAAGCAAGAAAACAATGGGACGGAAGTTTGATATTATCGTATCCAATCCTCCCTATGTGAGGCAATTGGAAAAAAAGGAAATTTTAAAAAATGTGAAGGATTTTGAGCCAGGCTTGGCATTGTTCGTATCCAATGAGGAACCTTTGATTTTTTTTGATGGAATTGGGAAGTTTGCGAAAGAGCACTTGGACAAAGAGGGCCAGTTATATTTGGAAATCAACCAATATTTGGGAAAGGAGACCGAACAACTTTTAAAGCATCAAAATTTTTTGGAAATTGAACTTAGAAAAGACATGTTCGGAAACGATCGTATGTTAAGGGGAAGATTGGATTGATTGATTTAAAAATCATTCTATTTTCAAAACTGGAATATTACATATCCTACATTTAGGACTTTAATTTTATTTATGAAAAGTACCGTTGTTTTTTGCGGAAGTAGTGAAGGTAATGATGACGCCTATACCAAGGAGGCTTATGCCTTGGGTAAATTATTGGGAAAACAACAGGTCACCCTGGTATATGGTGCTGCCCGAATAGGAATAATGGGACAGGTGGCCCAGGGCGCATTGGACCATGAAGGTACCGTAATAGGTGTTATCCCCGATTTTCTTAAATTAAAAGAGGTGTATCATACCGGTCTTAAAGAGCTTATCATAACCCAGGATATGCACCAACGTAAACTTAAAATGCATGAACTGTCAGATAGTATTATCATGCTTCCCGGGGGGTACGGGACTTTGGAGGAATTTTTTGAAATGCTCACCTGGGCACAACTGGGGTTACATCATAAACCTATAGGGATTTTAAATACGAACGGCTTTTACAATAGTCTAATGAATATGCTGAAGCATATGGTGGGTCAAGGGTTTGTAAAACAAGAAAATTATAATATGATTTTGATAGAGGAGACCATAGAGGGATTATTAGACCAAATGCGGAACTATATCCCCTTATCCACACCCAAATGGATTAAAAAAGATCAAGTGTAATGAGTGCTGAACAACAGATAGAATCCCTACGCAGGGAACTACGGGAACATAATTATAATTATTATGTTTTGGATAAGCCCACCATATCCGATTACGAATTTGATATGAAGCTAAAGGAACTTCAGTCGTTAGAGGAGACGTATCCCCAATTCTATGATGCGAACTCTCCCACCCTTCGCGTCGGTGGGGCGGTCACAAAGAATTTTGAGACCATTGTGCATGAACATCGCATGTATTCGTTGGATAATTCCTATTCCAAGGATGACCTAGTCGATTGGGAAAAACGTATCCAACGTATTTTGGGAGATGTAGCTGTAGAATTTACCTGTGAACTTAAGTATGATGGGGCGTCCATCAGCTTAACATATGAAGATGGACAATTGGTTAGAGCGGTGACCAGAGGGGATGGTTTTCAAGGTGATGAGGCCACGACCAATATAAAGACCATAAGATCAATTCCTTTAAGATTACGAGGGGATTACCCTGCCAAGTTTGATATTCGTGGAGAGATTATCTTAACATTGGATGGTTTTGCACAAATGAACAAGGAACGGGTGGCTGCCGGGGAAGAGCCCTATATGAATCCCAGAAATACCGCTTCTGGGAGCTTAAAACTACAAGACAGCGCATTGGTGGCACAGCGCCCTTTGGATTGCTTGCTATATAGCATTGTAGGTAAGGATACAAACATTACCTCTCAATTTCAAATGCTGGAAAAAGCCAGGGAATGGGGTTTTAAGGTGCCAACGGTTGCCCAACTATGCAAAAGTACAGATGAGGTAATGGCTTTTGTGGAATATTGGGATGTGCATAGACATGAGTTGCCCTATGAGACCGATGGGGTCGTTATAAAGGTAAACACCATTAGATATCAGGAGGAGCTGGGGTATACCGCAAAGTGGCCCAGATGGGCTATGGCCTATAAGTTTAAGGCAGAACAGGTCTCTACCGTTTTAGAGGCGATTACGTATCAAGTAGGGCGTACAGGGGCCATTACCCCTGTGGCGAACCTACAACCCGTGCTTTTGGCCGGAACTACCGTGAAGAGGGCCTCTTTGCATAATGCTGATCAAATAGAGAAGTTGGATGTGCGTCAGGGCGACACCGTTTTTGTAGAAAAAGGAGGGGAGATTATTCCAAAAATTATCGCAGTAGATCTTTCCAAGCGACCCGTGGATTCACAACCTACACAATATATTTCCCAATGTCCGGAATGTCATACGGAACTAGAACGTACCGAAGGGGATGCCAAACACTATTGCACCAACTATTATGGATGTCCGCCACAGATAACCGGACGCATTCAACATTTTATTTCGCGTAAGGCCATGGATATCGAAGGTATGGGGAGTGAGACCGTGGAGCTGCTGTTCAACGAAGGGTTGATAAATAATTATGCGGACTTGTATACCCTTACCAAAGAACAGGTGATGCCCTTGGAACGAATGGCAGAAAAATCGGCCGAGAATCTGGTAAATGGGGTAAACGAATCTCTTAAAATTCCGTTTGAACGTGTTATGTTTGCATTGGGCATTCGCTTTGTGGGCGAGACCGTTGCCAAAAAGTTGGCCAAGGCCTATAAAAATATAGATGCCCTTATGACCGCTACAACAGAAGAATTGATCGCTGTGGACGAGATAGGGGAACGCATTGCGCATAGTGTGGTCGAATTTTTTCAAAACGAAAAAAATTTGGAAATTGTAAATCGCCTTAAATCCTATGGCATTCAATTTGAATTATCGGCAGATAAATTATTGAATCAAACAGAACTGTTAAAGGGCCAAACTTTTGTGGTTTCTGGAGTGTTTGAAAAATTGGATCGAAACGAGCTCAAAAAGCTAATTGAAGATAATGGGGGCAAGGTAGGCTCCTCAATTTCTTCCAAGACCAATTATTTGGTGGCGGGCGCCAATATGGGACCTAGTAAAAAAGTGAAAGCGGAAACATTGGGTGTGCCTATGATTTCCGAAGAAGATTTTTTAGGGATGGTGAAGTAATTTAACTTACGAATTCACGAAACGGGATAGATAAGAGCTTTCCGTTTTTATGAAACCCTACTAAATACAGTGCACTTTGTATCAAGAATGTATATCACATAATGCGACATAAACATTTTAAAAAAGGAGAACTCATTCAACGAAGCGGTGAAATGGATACCAAGATTTACCACGTGGAATCCGGTCTTCTGAGAAGTTATTCCATTGACCATAAAGGTAAAGAACACATTTTTATGTTTGCGCCGGAGGGTTGGACGATTGCAGATAATCTACCCCCCGAAATACCCAGTATTCTATATATTGATGCTCTTGAAGATTCCGTTGCTATTGTCCTTGATAAAGATATAGGAAGGGAGCATCGGAACGTAAAGCCATTGTTAAAAAGGATTTCAGTTTTACAAGAACGTATTATAATGTTGATGTCCTCTACCGCCATAGAACGTTATGAGCATTTTGTAAAAACCTACCCTAAAATTATTCAGAGGGTTCCACAGCGGATGATTGCTTCTTATTTAGGGATTACCCCTGAAGCCCTTAGTAAAATAAAAAGTAAAAAAGCGAAGAAATCGTAAACACCTGCCCTATTTCTTAATCTAGATTAATGCACAAGTAATTTGACTTCAGGATATTTATATTTTTTTAGTATTCAAAAGTTACATCCAAATATGAAGAAAGTCTTAGCTATCGGTGCAAGCAACAGTTCAAAATCCATAAACAAGGTATTCGCCACTTACGTCGCAAAACGGATAAAGGATGTTTCGGTGGTCACAGCGGATTGGGAAGACTTGGTACTGCCCTTATACAGTCCGGATATAGAGGCCTTGGAAGGTATTCCTGAAAATGCGCAAAATTTTAGAACCCTTGTACGATCGGTTGACGCCATTGTTCTATCCTTGGCCGAATATAATGGAATGCCCACCGCCGCTTTTAAAAATTTATGGGATTGGACCTCGAGGATAGACATGAAATTCTGGTCTAACAGCCCCATGTTTTTAATGGCTGTATCTCCCGGTGGACGCGGTGGCGCAAATGTACTGAGACTAACCAAGGATTTAATGCCGCATTTTGCCGGGAACGTTATTACGGATTTCTCTTTACCTTTTTTTTACGAAAACTACCAACACGGAAACCTTGTGAATGAAAAATTAAACGCAGAGTTGACCGAAAAAATTCAGCTATTCCAAAAATCAATTTAATAATTCCTCTTATGAAAAACCTAGCAACTTTATTCAAAATCTCATCAGTGTTATGGATCATATGGGGATTGGTACATATCCTAGCGGGCGTGCTAACAATGAACTTCATATTGTCTGGTGATATTCCTTCTTCGATTGCCGGTATTGCAGATGCCGTAGATCCCGCTACCTTACAAATGGATTATCCGGATGCGGCCGGTGCTATTATTGGCCAACATGGTTTTAACTTGTTTTGGATCGGTTTGGTAACATTGCTATCTGCTTTTTTTATTTGGAAGGGAAATAAGAACGCTATTTTTCTTGCTGCGATCACCGGTGGGTTGGCAGATTTGGGATACTTCCTTTTTATGGACTTGGGCGGTTATGTAAACTTTGTTCCCGGAACAGTGATGACCATAGTTTCGGGGTCCGCAATATTGCTAAGCTTTTATGCCTATTTTAAAGGTAAATGATAAGGTTTGGAAGCCAGACACATGTGTTCTAAACAAATTGCTTTCCAGACCTATGTATGGACTCACGTTAATTTCTCCGGATAAGAGGGCGGGGAAAAAGGGAACCTCCCCCTTTATTTCGATAAAATTTGTTGAAATGTTG
>JBCBZE010000315.1:0-4103 GCA_039815505.1 Bacteroidota bacterium
ATAACTTCAAACAAGCAAACCTATACGGCATTACATATCATTGTAGCCACGGGATTCTACGATCTTCCAAATAAAATTAACGCCCCCGGTGAGGATTTGGAAAAAGTCTCCCATTATTACAAGGACCCACACTTTTATGCCAGTCAAAAATTGGCCGTAATAGGGGCAAGTAATTCTGCTATTGATGCTGCTTTGGAATGCTATAGAAAAGGAGCGGAAGTTACCTTGATCATTCGCGGACCTGAAGTGGGGCAACGCGTAAAATATTGGGTACGCCCGGATATCATCAATAGAATTAAGGAAGGCAGCATTAAAGCCTATTACCATACAACGGTAAAGGAAATTCGGGAAAACGAACTGTTACTGAATACCCCGGATGGCGTCAAAACCATTGAAAACGATTATGTGCTTGCGCTAACGGGTTATATGCCCAATTTTGAATTTCTACAAAACATGGGCATTGAACTCTCCAAGGATGAAAAGAAACTACCCCGTTATAATCATGACACCATGGAGACAAATATCAAAGGTATTTATCTAGCGGGGGTCATTTGTGGTGGTATGGAAACCCATAAGTGGTTTATAGAAAACTCTAGAATACATGCCAAAACAATTGTCACCTCCATACTTCAAGAGAGGTAAAATTCCATACCGGGAATCTTTCATGCTTGTTAAGTCACCTCGCAAACAGAAGTATATAGGGTATTGAACTTTCCTCTTATTTACGTTAACAGTTTGTTTACTTTTAATTAATTATTTATTAATTTTAGGAAATCTTTAACGTAGACATGAACATTTCCCCTTTAATAATCTCCTCAAAACCTATTGGTATGGGAAAGGAAAGAGCGTGTTATGTGCATCCCAAAAACCCAGGTAGGGTAATAAAAATCTTGATTTCAAAGGTAGAGAAGCAGACCAAAAGGGAATTAAAGCTCTACAAGGGTTTACAAAGAAAAAAAATATCCTACCAACATATTCCAAAGTTCCATGGTTCGATCGAGACTAACTTGGGCAAAGGAAATGTTTTCGATTTAATACAAGATTTTAATGGAGATATCTCTAAATCCTTGCTTGACTACTTAAAACTTGGTTATTCATTACTTTTTTTTGAACCTAAGCTGATAGAGTTAAAAAACTACCTATTGACCAACAAGATAATATTCAACCATGATATGTATGCCGGAAACATTTTATATCAAAAAATATCGGAATCTACAGGACATCTTATACTTATTGATGGATTGGGGGATACGGTCTTTATTCCTTGGTTAAACATTTTCCCATTACATGTAAAACAAAAAATAGAAAGACGCTGGGATCTTTTTATTAGAAGACTCCACGTAAATCACCACACAAAGGTTTTATATAAGGATACCATATGGACCAAACATTCCCATGCGGAAGAAGGAGTCACGGAAATGGAGACTCCGTAGACCAACAAGCTTACTTCATGCAGAGAGAAAACGTATCCCATAGACTTTAAATAGACCGCTCACACCCTTAATAAAGGCTAGCTAAAAAGGTTGTTCCAAACTTGCAGATACCAATGGTTATGTGTCGCCCAAGGTAACTTTACCTAATTCTGAATGCCCAAATGGCATTAATTATCTGTACATTTAGCACAGACAACCAATTACACATTTTTTGAACACACTTACCAAATATTGGTTTTTGGAAAGGTTTAACCTTTTCCATAAACTTGGCATGCCCGCCATGATGCAACTATGTAAAATCCTGGAGATGGAGCATATCGACAAAGGAAAATCCATTGAAATTGGAAATCGCGATAAAAAGTGCATCTTCTTCCTCAAAAAAGGTACCGTAAAAATCGTAGATTCCAAAGGGGATACCACAAAGTATGTGGTTAAAAAAGGAAATATATTTGGTGAACTATCACTTTATAATGATAATGTAGCTACCCAGGAGCGGGCATGGGCCCTAGAGGATTGTATTGTATGTTATATAGAATCAGGTACCATGGAGGACCTTATGGAAAAACATGAGTCCTTAAAAAACGGAGTGCTTAAAATATATGGATTACGGATAAAAAAACTAGAGCACCGTTTGGAAAATCTGTTGTATAAGGATAGTGCCTCCCGTATTACTGATTTTATCAAAAACTACTTAGAGGAATTTGGAGAGAAAGACAATGACCGTACAGTGGCCAAAAATCTGCTGTCCCATAAAGATATTGCCCATCTTACCAATACTTCAAGACAAACGGTAAGCAATACCTTGAGTAACTTAAGAAAAGAGGGTATCATAAACTATGACAGTCAAACTATTTCCATCTCCAAACTTATAAGATGAATTATAGCGCGGGTACATAAATTGGTAGACTACCACTATTCCTAAATCGGTAATCAATGCTTTTATTGAAAGCTATGCACATTTTAAACGTCAAATTAAACGCAATAAATAAATACCACAGCGAAAGCCACAAGTAACGTATTATCAACCTTAACTAAAGACATTTCCCTATGAAAAACCCTGTTTTAATTGCTCAGTTCAGCAAGCTGGAAGATCGAAAACCTATTCATGCCCTGGTCAATGATCTGGATTTGGTAATTATAAAGTTCAATACCGAAGTATCCGTTTTATATGGCAGATGTCTTCATCGAGGTGCTTTAATGGCCGATGGTCATATTGAAGGGGAAAACCTCATTTGTGGAGTACATGGTTGGGATTATCGGTATGACACTGGGGTTTCTGAATATAACAACAGCGAAGTACTTCATAAGTTCAGCACAAAAATACAGGGTGATGAAATCTATATCGACGAAGGCGAAATCAATTCCTATATACAGAAACATCCCCAACCTTTTAACCGTGATGAATACTTAGGGCCCTATGCCGATACACATCCTGAGGATACCGAACCTTATACCGGGTACATCAAGGAATTGGCAAAAAACGGTTTAAAAAATTTAGGCCATCATGGTTTCTCCGCTTCCATGGGGGTAGATAGAAATACCTTGCCCAAGTGGAACGACATTCAGTTTTTACCGGCACAATTGGCCAACCGACCATTATTAGATCATGAGGAAGTGGCCACAAAAGTGGTCATAGCGCCCAATGCCAACAAACCTTTGGTACTGGACATCCCGTTGTTTGTAAGTGATATGAGTTTTGGGGCGCTTTCCCGAGAAGCAAAGATAGCCCTATCCAAAGGCGCAGAGATGGCGGGAACAGGAATTTGTTCAGGCGAAGGAGGCATGCTTCCCCAAGAACAGGAGAATAATACAAGTTACTTTTATGAATTGGCCTCGGCCCAATTTGGTTTTTCCTGGGATAAATTAGATAAGGTACAAGCATTTCATTTTAAAGGCGGACAGGGTGCCAAAACCGGAACTGGAGGGCATTTGCCGGGAAATAAGGTAAGTAAGGAAATCGCCGAGGTACGAGGGCTGCAGCAGGGACAGACGGCTATTTCGCCGGCTACCTTTCCAGATTTTCACGGTGTTACCGATTTTAAAGCTTTTGCCGATGAAGTCCGGGAACGCACCGGCGGAATTCCTATTGGCTTTAAAATAGCCGCAAGCCACATTGAAAAAGATATTCAGTTTGCATTGGACGTAGGAGTGGATTATATTATTTTGGACGGTCGTGGTGGCGGAACGGGTTCTGCGCCAACTATCTTAAGGGATAATATCAATGTTCCCACTATACCTGCATTGGCAAGGGCCAGAAAATATTTGGACAAGGTCGGAGCCACCGATGTTACATTAATTATCACCGGTGGTCTTAGGATCGCAGAGGATTTTGCCAAAGCCATGATGATGGGAGCGGATGCCATTGCGGTATCAAACTCGGCCCTACAGGCCATTGGTTGCCTGGGTATGCGGGCTTGTGGCAGTAACAACTGCCCCGTGGGTATAGCTACTCAAAAGGAATCTTTGCGAAGCCGATTAATTATTGAATCCTCTGCCAAACAATTGTATAATTATTTCAACGCTACCAATGATCTTATCAAGGTCATTGCAAGATCCTGTGGACATGATGATGTTTCAAAGTTCAATTGGGAAGACCTCTCAACCTTTGATTACGATATGCACAAACTAACAGGAATAAACTATGCAGGGGTTTTATAAAAACTTTGGGGG
>JBCBZE010000187.1:0-6858 GCA_039815505.1 Bacteroidota bacterium
GGGATCCATAAACTTTGCCTGCAAACGGGTGATACGGAATTGGTCTACCGTATGTTGTATATCCCAGTCGAATCCAAAATTTCGGAGCTGCTGTAATTCAGAATCCGTAACATAGACCCATATATCTTTTTTGCCCTTAATTTCATCCATCGATGAAATCTTTACCGGTTTTTGATTATAAAAATCCAAGGACCAAGTATGCCGGTCGGACAATTTAAAAATGTTATCCACCGATATCTTATTTTCCCGTACAATATGGGACATTGTTGAACCTGCCTGATATTTTAACAGCTCGGGGTAAAAGTGTGCGTTCAAAACCGAATTCAGGAGTAAGGAACTATAAACGGATAAGGTAATGATCCGTAAATAATACGCCTCTCTTTTTAAGCAGAAATAGATAATGACCACAAACAAGGTGCTTAATAAAATATAAGCATAGACGTTGCTGAACTTAAAAGCAAAAAAGCATATCAATACGGAAAAAATAAAGACCAGACTAAGCACAAAATATTGTACCCCCAGCAAGGTCTTTATGGCCTTTGCTCTTGCGTGTCTATATAGACTATACAGGTAAGATGCAGCGAGCACAGAGAATAAAGGCATTATAATGTTTAAATAATGTGGTAACTTAAATTGGGCAAAACTGATTAAAATAAATATTAGGGTTATGCCTCCCAGAGTCAGAAACTCGTATTTAGGGTTATATCCGAACTTTAGTTTTATAAAAGAGCTTATTCTACTCCAATAGGCCATAAGCCCAATTACCGTCCAGGGAAGAAATACCCATAGAAAGGTATGAAAAAAGAAAAAGTAGTCACTACTGTTCTTGCCCATTCCCTGTCCACTTAAACGCTCAAAACTCTGCTCCCAAAAAATAAAAAAGATACCACTGCGATCGCCCCTTCCTCGAATTACCTTTTCTGGATGCAAGTCAAATTGAAGGTAATATGCGTATAACATGGGCGCTATGGTAATTGCAAAGACTATGAGCGCTATAAACACCCTCCAATTAAAAAGGGTTTTCCAACGTCTTGTATAGGCCAAGTGACAAAGTATAGGCAGGCCAATGACCAACAAGGCTATTTGTCCTTTGGTCGAAAAAGCAATACCGGCCCCAAAAGCGCCTAAAACAAGGTTTCCTAAAGATTGGGTATTGATATAAGCTGCCAATTGCCAAATAGAAAAAATGGTAAATCCGGTCAACACGGCATCTGTTCGCACATCTATATTACCCAATACAATGGTTTGGGACGTTAAAAAAATAAGGGCTGCCAATTTACCGGTGTCCGTATTGTACAATAATCTTCCTAATCCATAACAACTATAGGCCCCTAAAAGGGAAGCTAGTATGGCCGGTATGCGATAGGCCCAATCATATAAACCGAAAATTTTAAAGGATAGCGCTGCCAACCAATAATGCATATGGGGCTTATCTAAATATTCATGAGGGCCTTTAAAGAGATTAATGAAGTCGTTTTCCTGAAACATCCGCATAGCCATTACGGCAAATTGGGCGGAATCATTTTCGAAAAGTGTAACAAACATTCCGATGATGAATACCAGTACGATCAGAAACAATAAAAACCAATACCTTTTATTGGATATCATAAAGGAATTTTCTGAAGTGCAAATATATACAACTTTGCAAACAACCAACTTAAAATCAGCCCAATTCCTACCCCGGTTACTACATCCAAGGGAAAATGAACGCCTATATAAATCCTACTATATGCAACGAAAAAAGCCCAAAACATCAAGAAAATTCCTATATGGGCATATGTTGTCCTAAATAGGATAGTAAAGAAAAAAGCCGTTGCGGTCGCATTCGCCGCATGGGCGGAAAAATAACCGAACCTGCCTCCACAGGATTTTTTTACCAGCCGCATCAACAGGTTGATATCAGGGTCATGACAAGGGCGTAAACGTTGTATCCCGTATTTGAAAAAATTGGCCAACTGATCGGTTACGGTTATCATTAAAGCTACCGCAACCAATAATACTATGGTTTTTTTTGGTCCAAAACTTCTATATGACAATATAAGTAGTACCGCATATAGGGGAATAGAACTCCATTTATTGGTAATGAATAACCAAAAGCCGTCCCAAGGGCCTGTTCCAAGACTGTTAAGAAAAAGAAACAGCTGCTTATCGTATTGTATAATTTCTTCCCACATACCGGCTACTCTTCGTATCTGGATATCTCCCTGTCGTAAAAGGAGGTAGCCTGCCCTATTAAATTTTCGGCCTCCGATTCCAGTTCCTTTTCATCTTCCCGGGAAAAATCTTCCAACCATTCCACCTCATCATTTTCCAGATTGATGATGAATCTAGGGAATTCCGTATGAATGATAAATATAGCTGTTGGGAAATCGGTATTATCGCCCAATAAAAACTTTGGAAACTCCATGATTCTCTAGACTTTGGTTATCAATTTTTTAGTCATATAATTAAATCGAATATACAACATAATGGCCGAAGCCGTTAGACCGGATAATAGACCGATCCATATACCGGTGCTTTTGTAATCTGTATACAATCCTAAATAATAACAAATGGGAAAGCCTATCAACCAATATGCAACGAAGGTAATGAAGGTGGGTATTTTAACATCTTGTAAACCACGTAACGCACCTAATACCACCACTTGGATACCATCCGAAATTTGGAAAAAAGCGGCTACAAAAATCAGTTGGGCAGCCAAAATTATAACCTCCATATTGTCTATCCTATTGGACAAATCGTTCACATCCAAATATATCGTGGGCAGCCAATCCCTAAAAAGTAGGAACAGGGCGGCGAATACCACCTCTATTAAAAGTGTCAATACAAATATACTTTGGGCAATGCGCCGGAGTTCCTTGAAATTCTGAAGGCCTTTTTGGTTTCCTACCCTAATCATGGCGGCCACTCCAAGGCCCATACCCACCATGAACGTCATACTACTAAGATTCAAGGCTATCTGATTGGCAGCTTGAGCATTCTTCCCCAAAACACCGCTCAACCATATAGCGACGGTAAAAATGGCTACTTCAAAAAACATTTGGAGCGCAGAAGGGAAACCTAAGGCAATGATTTTGTTCATTACCCTTTTTTCTATCAATTTAAAATTGAACCCGCTAACGTAATCCCGGAATTTTTGCTTCTTTTTCAATAGGATCCAGATAAAGGCCACCATGATACATCGGGACACCAAGGTACCAATGGCCGCGCCAATAATACCCAACTTTGGAAATCCGAATGTTCCGAAAATCAATAGGTAGTTGAGCAGAATGTTCACTATGTTGGCAATAACCGTGGCATACATAGGATATTTGGTTTGTGAAAGTCCTTCCGAAAATTGTTTGAATGCCTGAAAAACGATTAGCGGAACCAACGAAAAGGCGACCAAATCAAGATAGGGAATGGCCAAATCCACCACTTCTGGAGGTTGCTTCATTAAGTACATCAACGGTTTGCATAGCAAAATAGTTCCGAACAAGGCCAAGCCCATACCTGTGCATAAAACCAATCCGTGCTTTAGCGCGCTTTTTCCATCAGCTTTGTTTCCTGCACCGTCGGCTTCGGCCACCAAAGGAGTAATGGCGGTGGAAAATCCTATTCCAAGGGACATGGCAATAAAAACAAAGCTGTTTCCCAAAGAAACCGCAGCCAGTTCGGCCGTTCCCAATTGCCCCACCATGATGTTGTCGGCAAAAGCCACAAAGGTATGTCCCAACATCCCTAAGATTACAGGAAATGCCAACTGTAAATTATAGCGAAATTCTTTGGTGTATCGATTGAGCAAGGTTGGCTGTTTTGTGAGCCCACAAAGATAGGCGTTACCTATTTTCTACCATACGCAAATGAAGATAAAATTTCCCCAAAAAGGAATCTTAGATTCACGATAATGAATTCATATTTTTTTTGCTTCCTCCCAAAACACGTCCATTTCGGCCAGAGTCATATCCTTAATGGATTTACCGGTTTGCCTAGCCCTGTCCTCTAAATATTGAAAGCGTTTTATAAACTTCTTATTGGTACGTTCCAGGGCGTTCTCGGGATCAATTTCCAAAAAACGGGCGTAGTTGATCATGGAAAAAAGTACATCCCCAAATTCGGACTCCATGCGGTCCGTATTTCCTGATTTTACTTCATACTGCAGCTCGGATAGTTCTTCCTGCACTTTTTGAAATACCTGTTGTGGCTCCTCCCAGTCAAAACCTACCCCGGCTACTTTATCCTGAATGCGATTGGCCTTTACCAGTGCGGGCAAGCTTTTGGGAACCCCTTGCAACACGCTCTTTTTGCCTTCCTTTAGTTTTATCTTTTCCCAGTTTCGTTGCACCTCTTCTTCATTCGCTACTTTAACGTCCCCATAGATATGTGGATGTCTGTGAATCAATTTTTCACAAATTTCATTCGCTACATCCGCTATATCAAAATCGTTGCTCTCCGATCCAATCTTTGCGTAAAAAACAATATGGAGCAAAAGATCGCCCAATTCTTTTTTTACTTCTTCCAAATCATTGTCCAAAATGGCATCCCCCAATTCATAAGTTTCCTCTATCGTAAGGTGTCTTAAGCTCTGTATAGTCTGCTTTTGGTCCCACGGGCATTGGGCACGAAGTTCCTCCATGATGGTCAATAAACGATCAAAAGCTTGGAGTTGGGCGGTTCTGGAGTTCATAAAAATTGTATTTGGACAAAAGTACAAAGACAGCTGCTATTCAAAGAAAAACAACCCTACTTATTGTAAGCTATTTTAGTTTACCATGACTATTAAAACATATTCCAAATTAAAATTGCTATGATCAAGAATATATCTACAGGTCTACTAGCTTCCATGCTATTTCTATTGGTAATACAGGTATATGCCCAAGAAAGAACTTCACCTTCCGATCAGCCCCAAGAGTTGGGAAAAGTAAGTTGGTACAGGGATTACGCAACGGCAAAAGAGCTGGCCAAGCAGGAGAACAAAAGTATCTTGATTTTTTTTCAAGAAGTCCCGGGTTGCTCCACGTCTACAGGTTATGCCAACAATGTGTTGCAACATCCGTTATTGGTGGAAGCCATAGAAACACAATTTATTCCTTTGGCCATTTTTAACAATGAAACGGGAAAGGACCGTAAAGTGTTAGAGGCGTTCAACGAACCCAGTTGGAACAACCCTGTGGTGCGTATCGTGAACACCAATGGTACCGATCTAACCAAAAGGGTAGCTGGAGATTATACAGCAATTGGTTTATACAATGCTATGGAAAGTGCCTTAAAAGCAACACATAGGACCATTCCCCAATATATGAAATTGGTAGGTGATGAGCTATCGGCCGTAAAAAATCCCGCCATTAACGAAAAACACTATAAGATGTATTGTTTTTGGAGTGGGGAAACCCATCTGGGCAAAGCAAAAGGTGTCTTGGCCACCGAGCCTGGATTTATGAGCGGACACGAAGTCGTAAAGGTGGTCTACGATACAAATGAAATTTCGGAAAAAGAGCTCGATCAATATGCAAAGAGCGCCAATTTCAACCCTATAGCAAAGAACAGTTCGTATAGAGTGGCCACCAAGGACCGGAAGTACAATTTACAACATACCAATTATAAATATCTGCCCTTGACCGATTTGCAGAAGACAAAGATCAATAGCGCACTTGGAAGAAGACAATCTGCCGAAAAATATCTAAGCCCAAAACAGTTGAAATGGTTAAAGCAATTGAATAAAAACAAGGGCGATGGACAGGTTTTATATCATAAGGATTTTAAATCTGCCTGGGCTATGAAATCCAGCAAATAATTTTTAGGTGAATCAGTTAAATTAGCTTTCAGGAAAGACATTGGGTATTTCTAAAAATCCTATATTTAGGATTAGAAAATCCACTAAAAATGAAAACGATACGTTTCAATTTTTTCCTATCCCTATTCCTATTTATTTCCATTCCATCAATTTATGCGCAGTCGGCCGTTTCTACGGCCCCTGAAACATCGGGTGTCTCTTTAGAACGATTAGCTAGATATGATGATTTTCTGAACAAGGAAGTCAAAGAGGGGCATATTGCCGGTGCCATTTCCTATATCATGCGAAAAAACCAAGTAGTCCATAAGGCTGCTTATGGATATAGCGATATTGAGAATAGGAGCCCTATGAAAGAAGATCAAATAATGCACATCATGTCCATGACCAAGCCCATCATAAGTGTGGCTTTTATGATGCTTTATGAGGAAGGTCATTTCTTTCTAACCGACCCCGTTTCCAAATATCTACCCCAGTTCAAGAATTTAAAAGTGGCCAAAGATGTTTCCGAAGGTGTGGAAGGAGCCACAGAACCGGCCAATTCGGAGGTGACCATAGCTCAAGTTTTAACCCATACCGCAGGGTTTTCCCACGGTCTTACCAACACAAAATTAGATCAGGAAATACGAAAAGCACTGTACTTTGAACCTCATAAAAATATAGAAGCTAGGATAGATAAATTGGTGGAGCTTCCTATGGTGAGCCAGCCGGGAGAGCAATGGTACTACAGTACCTCCCCGGATATATTATCTGTTTTGATAGCCCATTTTTCCGGTATGAACACCGCTGAATTCTTGGAAGAACGGATTTTTGAACCTTTGGGTATGAAAGATACGGGCTACAATATTGAATTAGCCGATCAAAATAGATGGATGCCCGTGCATAACATTAACGAAGAAGGTAAACTCGTGAATTCCAAGAATCAATTACCCTTGGAAGGCACTACTGTATACTCTGGAGCTTTTGGCTTGTTTTCCACTGCAGCCGATTATATGACCTTTTGTCAAATGTTGTTGAACAAGGGGGAACTGAAGGGCAAACGATTTTTGAGTAGAAAAACAATAGACCTAATGACCACCAATCATGTA
>JBCBZE010000033.1:0-17418 GCA_039815505.1 Bacteroidota bacterium
AGGGCCGAATTGTTTTTAACAGGCACTAGCTTGGAAGACAGTAGAAGATTTGGAAGACCGCAACCCAATCCGGCACCACAGACCTTTACGGATGAACGTAACAGGAATTTCTATCCCTATCCAGATACGGAGCGGAACAATAACCCAAATACCCCGGCAGATCCTGCCATCTAAATAGTAATTTGAGTTAGTTTAGTTTAATTGATAAAAGACCTACATTTATTGTCTAAATGATAGGTCTTTTATTGTAACATCCTTTGAAAAGAGCATGCTGAAAAAACTATGTTTTCTTCTTGTACTTACCTTTACCTCCTGTGGTATTTTCAATGTTAAAATTCCACAACCAAAAACCGAGTTCAGAGGGGTGTGGGTGGCTACAGTGGTAAATATAGATTGGCCCAAAAGTGGTTTCGATGCGCTAGAAAAACAAAAATCCGATTATTTGGACATTCTCGATTTTTACTCTGACCTAAATTTTAACGCAGTAATTGTTCAGATCCGTACCGCGGGTGATGCCTTTTATCCATCCAATTGTGCGCCATGGTCCCGTTTTTTAACAGGTAAGGAAGGTACATCACCAAAATCAAACTATGACCCATTGCCCTGGATGATCAAAGAGGCGCATCTTAGGGGCATGGAATTTCATGCTTGGTTAAATCCATATCGGGCCACATTTGATGATAAAATAGAGGTGTTGAGCGAAACACATGACTATAACCTTCATCCAGATTGGATGATCAAGTATGGCAAGAAATATTATTATAATCCCGGTTTACCCCAAGTTCAGGAACATTTGGTCAGTATTATGGACGAAGTTGTAAGTAACTATGATATCGATGCCGTACATTTTGACGATTACTTCTATCCCTATAAAATTACAGGTGAAGTTTTCAATGATTCCGTAGCTTTTGCAACCCACGCCCTACCCCAACAAACCTTGGACGATTGGCGAAGAAGCAATGTGGATTCCTTGGTGAAAAACATACATAGCAGCATAAAAGAAAAAAAACCTTGGGTACAGTTTGGTATTAGTCCGTTCGGGGTATGGAAAAACAAATCCACCGACCCCAAAGGTTCCGACACCAAGGCAGGTCAGACCACCTATGAAGACCTCTATGCAGATCCACTTACATGGATGAAAAACGGCTGGATAGATTATTTGGTACCCCAAGTATACTGGAGCATGGACCTTCCCGTAGCTTCACATCGAAAAATTATGGCGTGGTGGGCCAACAATACCGCCAATACTAATTTATATATGGGCAACGGAGCCTATAAAATCAGGAACAATACCGATAAAGCTTGGAAAAGGAAAAAGGAACTACCCCATCAACTTTTGTTGGCAAGGAATACCGATAAGGTCCAAGGCAACGTTTTATTTAGTGCAAAATCCCTACAAGGGAACAATACAGATGTTGTGCGATATCTAAAAAGAAAATATTACAGGCATATAGCACTACCACCGGTATCGCCATTGGCCGATAATCAGTCTTTAGGGAAAGTAAGGGTACTGAATGCGGAGGAGAATACGGAACATTTTAAATTTAGAGTAGAAAAGTCAGAGGAAGAAACCAAAAGATATGTATTGGTTTATGCAGCCAAAAAAATGAAAAAACTATCCTCGGAAAACAGCCAACAAATTGTTGCAAAAATTAAGATCACCAAAGAAAATAGTTTTAGTGTAGCAAAGGATAAACTAAAAGGAAAAAAACATATCGCGTTAACATTTATAGACCGGTTCGGAAGGGAAAGCGATTCCATTGTATTACATTTAGACCAGATCCATTCATATGATACAAAAAGATAAATGGGCATGGGGATGGGTTCCCATCTTATATTTCACACAAGGCATCCCATATGTAATAGTCGTTACCGTATCGGTAATCATGTACAAAAGGCTGGGTATCAGCAATGCGGACATTGGTCTTTATACCAGTTGGCTATACTTACCTTGGGTATTAAAACCTTTGTGGAGTCCGTTCGTGGATCTTAAAAGTACCAAACGAAAGTGGTTTTTGTGCATGCAACTGGTCATCGCCATAGCCCTGTTAGGGGTTGGACTAAGCATTCCCACCAATCTTTTTTTTATTACCACTTTGGCCTGTTTCTGGATGGCGGCCTTTGCATCGGCTACCAATGACATTGCCTCTGACGGGTATTATATGATAGGCCTTACGGAAAAAAAGCAATCCTTCTTCGTGGGCATGAGAAGTACTTTTTACCGTTTGGCCATGGTTACCGGTGAGGGACTTATCGTAATTTTGGCAGGTTTCCTGGAAAATTATTACGGTGATAATTCAAAAGCATGGTCCATTACCATGGTTTGCACGGCTTTACTCATGTTGGTACTCACGGTATCCAATTTTTTTGCGGCTCCAAAATTTGAATCTTCCGAAGCTATTGTAAAAGATAAACCCAATGGTTTTATGGAGGTCTTTATTTCTTTTTTTAAAAAGCCGCAAATTGGTATTGCCCTGGCTTTCATATTATGTTATCGTCTTGGGGAATCACAATTGGTGAAAATGGCATCCCCATTTTTATTGGATCCGGTCACTGAAGGTGGACTGGGCTATTCCACAGAGGCCTTAGGAACCATTTTTGGGACGGTCGGTGTAATTATGTTATCCATCGGTGGTATCTTGGGAGGTATATTAATTTCCAGGGACGGACTTAAAAAATGGATGTTGCCCATGGTGCTTTCCTTGAATGTTCCCAACATTTTGTATGCCATACTTGCTTTTACCCAAACTACCCATATTGTTGCCGTTACAATAACCGTGGTATTCGAAAAATTTGGTTATGGTTTTGGTTTTGCGGCTTTTTTAATATATCTCATTTACATTGCGGAAGGAACATCCAAAACATCGCACTACGCTATTGCCACAGGTTTTATGGCCTTAGGAATGATGCTACCGGGAATGATCAGTGGGTATATGCAGCAATGGTTGGGCTATGATGGCTTTTTTGTTTGGGTCGTTATTGCCGCGTTACCCTCTCTTTTCTTATTGAAGTATATCACATATCCTGCCGATTATGGTAAAAAAGGGCGTACTGACAATGACTAAGTTATTATCATATCAACAGGCCAGGGAGGTCCTTACCTTTAAAGAGAAAGTAGGGCAACTGTTTATGCCGGCCGCTTTCATCAATGATTCGGAGGAAGAAATTCAACGGTTAGAAGTATTGATTCGTGAACACTGTATAGGGGGACTCTGCTTTTTTCATAGCAGGGCTAGTGCGGCCACTAATTTTGAAGGGCGGAAAAAAATAGTACGGAATGAACAAAGCGTGGAATCTCTTAAAAACCTCATCAAGCGTTATCAAAAAGTGGCTAAATATCCGCTTTTGATCAGTATAGATGCGGAATGGGGCTTGGCCATGCGTATTGAAAACACGCCCCAATATCCTTACGCCATTACCCTAGGCGCCATAGAGGAACAGCTTGATCTGGTCTATGAAGTAGGTAAAAATATAGCATATGATTGCAAACAAGTGGGCGTGCACTGGAATTTATCGCCCGTAGTGGATATTAATACAAATCCGTTTAATCCCGTAATCGGTTACCGGTCTTTTGGCGGGGACAAGGAACAAGTTGCATGCAAAGCCGCCGCATTTGTTAGAGGAACGCACAGTGAGGGTATTTTAACCAGCATCAAACATTTTCCCGGACATGGGGATACCGCCACGGATTCCCATTTAGGACTTCCCATCATAAATAAGACGAAAAAAGCGCTTTTAACCAATGAATTATATCCATTTCAACAACTTATTGCAACAGGGATAGATGCCGTAATGGTAGGGCATTTGTCCGTTCCATCCCTGACCGATGGCAAATCTATCCCGGCCTCCATTTCAAAGGATATTATCCAAGGTATTTTACGAAACCAAATGGGTTTTGAAGGTGTAGTGATCTCGGATGCATTGAATATGCGCAGCGTTTCCAAATTGTATCCCAAAAAAGGTGAACTGGAATGGTTGGCCTTTGATGCGGGAAATGATGTATTGTGTTTCTCCGAACATCTAGAAGAAGGTATTGCAAGTATACTGAAAAATGCATCGAAAAATCAACTGGGGGAAAGCTTTGAACGTCTGTGGAAGTTAAAGGAAAAAGGAATCAATGTAACAAAAGAAATAACCGGGAAATTAATCCATCCTGAACCCTTGAACAGAAAATTGGCCCAAGAAAGTCTTACGCTTTTCAAGGGTTCCGAAAATATACTATCCAGTTATAGAAATACGGATATGACAGGGGTCGTTTTTGGAAAATCGGAACAGTGTACTTTTTTTAATTCAATTTCCAAAGCAATCCCTTTACGTTCTTATGTGCTCAATGCTACATTTTCGAAAAGTAGTACAAAGAAAGAAAGAGTACTATTGGCCTTATTTCCGCCACAGATAAAACCAACGAACAATTTTGGGCTTGAGCCTACTGAATTACAACGGATCAACGCACTTATTAGGCGTACAGAAGTGGTCGTATATCTTTTTGGAAACCCCTATGCGCTACAACACATTGACATTGAAAACGCAAAAGCGGTTGTATTGGTGTATCAGGATTTCGAAGTTTTTCAAGAAAACGCCGCAAAACACTTTTTAGGGAAAGTCCCTGCAAAAGGAATATTACCCGTATCCATTAATAAATCATAATCGATTATGAAATGAGCATAAATAAAATTCATTTTTTTGCTTACCGGCCAAAATAATTAAATTTTTTATGCGAAAGCGAAGCGGTTGATCGATGCAGAAAATTTTTAGTATACTCATTTTCAGATCAACAAAAATTTTTAAATAGATGAAAAACGATGTCATACGTTCATGGGAGAAAAATGCAAAAGAATGGATCAACGTGATAGAAAATAATCAAATTGAATCCAGGAAACATACGAACAATGCTATTGTTCAAGAACTGTCCCGACTACCGGCCTCCAAACTATTGGATGTAGGGTGCGGAGAAGGGTGGTTAACCCGCAGTATTACCGCTATGGATAAAGAGGCGATAGGAATAGACGCAATAGCCGATTTATTGGAAAATGCACGGAAAAAAGGACCCGAAAATTACTACCAAATCAGCTATGAGGAAGTTATAGCCGGAACATCTATTCCAGAAGCTCCCTTTGACACTGCTGTATTTAACTTTTGTCTGTATCAAAAGGACGGTTTAACAGAACTACTATCAAATATCAAGCAGATGATATCGGCAGATGGTCATGTTGTAATCCAGACGCTGCATCCATTTTTTCTATTACGGCAAGACCTTACGTACAAGAGCCAATGGATACAGGATTCATGGAAGGGACTTCCGGGCAATTTTATAGATGGGCACCCTTGGTATGCCCGCACCTTTAACGACTGGATGAACGTTTTTAATTCTTGTAAGATGACCATCTTGAACATGAAAGAGGTGGTCAATACAAATGGATACCCCATTTCCGTAATCTTTATCTTGAATTGTGTATGACCTAAAAGAGCTATTTAAGATGATAAAAGAATTGATACTTACTTGAAAGGCAAGGATGATTTGAAGAATTTAGACCAATTTGTTAAACAAATAATGAAATAAGTTTTGACTACAATACGTATATACAAGGTTATAGGGTTAATGTCCGGTACTTCATTGGATGGGCTGGATTTGGCCTATTGCCATATTTGGAAAACTGATAATACTTGGGAATTTGATATTAAAAAGACCAAAAGTGTTTCCTACGATATGGAAATGCGCAGTCAATTAAAAAATTCTATTTTCTTGGTGGCGGAAGAACTTCTTATCCTAAACAACACCTATGGACAATGGCTGGGCCAACAGGCTTTGACATTTATAAAAGAAAATAATTTGGAAGTGGATTTTATAGCAAGCCATGGACATACCACCCATCACAGGCCGGAAGACGGACTCACTTATCAAATAGGTTCTGGCCAACATCTGGCCAATTATAGTGGCCATGCCGTAATCTGTGATTTTAGGACCAATGACCTTTCTCTGGGGGGACAGGGCGCCCCTTTGGTACCCATTGGTGATGAACTACTTTTTTCCCAGTATGATTTTTGCCTTAATTTGGGAGGTATCAGTAATATTTCTTTCACAAAAGACGGCAAGCGTATTGCTTATGATATTGGACTGGCCAATATGGTCTTAAACCATATAACCCAGAAAATAGGCCTGTCCTATGATAAAGGTGGAGCATTGGCCAGCACGGGAAAAGTGGACCAAAAAATGCTTGGAAAACTCAACGCATTGGCATATTACCAAAAACCTTTTCCAAAATCCACCGGTTATGAATGGTTTGTAGAAAAAGTGGTACCCATTGTTGATGGAGTTCCTATGGCTACTGAGGATCTATTGGCTACGAGTATCCAGCATATCTGTGAACAGATAGCCATTCAGATAAAATCCAATTCCAGTAAAGATAAAAGCTCTCTCTTCGTATGCGGTGGTGGAGCGTTAAATCATTTTCTGATAGAAACGCTAGAACAAAGCCTTGGTCAGAATATACGGTTAGAAATACCCTCACCAACGCTTATAGCGTTTAAAGAAGCGCTGGTATTTGCTTTCATGGGGGTATTACGTACAGAAAAGGAAATCAACGTTTTAAGTTCCGTTACCGGAGCTGAAAGCGATTCCTGTAGTGGCGTATGTTTTCTTCCCGTTTAAATGAATCACAAAGGGATATTTCCGTGTTTCTTTTTGGGAAGTTTTGTTTTTTTATTTTCCAGCATACTAAACGCCCTGATTAATTTTCTCCTGGTATCTTGGGGTAGGATGACCTCATCTATAAAACCGCGCTGCGCCGCCCTATATGGGTTGGCGAATTTCTCGGCATATTCCGTCTCCTTTTCCGCTAATTTCCCAGCGGGATCGTCCGCTTCGGAAATCTCTTTCTTAAAGATAATCTCACTGGCCCCTTTAGCCCCCATAACGGCAATTTCAGCTGTTGGCCAAGCATAGTTTAAATCGGCTCCAATATGTTTTGAGTTCATTACATCATAGGCACCTCCATATGCCTTCCGGGTTATGACACTCACCCTAGGAACCGTAGCCTCGCTGAGGGCGAAAAGCAATTTAGCACCGTGAACTATGATGCCGTTCCATTCTTGGTCTGTTCCCGGCAAAAAACCAGGGACGTCCACCAACACCAATAATGGAATATTGAAACAATCGCAAAAACGGGTAAACCTAGCCGCTTTCTTAGAACTATTCACGTCTAACACCCCTGCTAAAAACAACGGTTGATTCGCAATAATACCAATACTTCTGCCCGCCAGTCTTGCAAAACCTACTATAATATTTTCTGCGTAATCCTTATGTATCTCATAGAACGTATCCTTATCAATGATACCGTTCACAATCTCATGCATATCATAAGGTTTGTTGGGATTATCCGGAATAATGTCGGAAAGTACGCTTCTAAGCTCATCATCTAAGCTGTATGGAAGCTTTTTGACCAGCTGCGAATTGTTTTGTGGTAAATAACCCAATAATTTTTTTACATCCTCTAAACATTCCACATCGTTTGCGGAGGTCTTGTGTGCTACCCCGGATTTTGATGCATGGGTACCGGCACCTCCTAGCTCTTCGGAAGAAACCTCTTCATTTGTCACTGTCTTTACCACATTGGGGCCCGTAACGAACATATAGCTTGTACCCTCTACCATGAGGGTAAAGTCGGTCATCGCGGGAGAATAAACCGCACCGCCGGCACAGGGGCCCATTATGGCGGAGATTTGCGGAATGACCCCTGAGGCCTGTACATTTCTATAAAAGATATCGGCATACCCGCCCAAAGATCGAACACCTTCCTGTATACGGGCACCGCCAGAATCGTTCAGACCTATAATGGGGGCTCCAACCTTCATTGCCAGATCCATTACTTTACAAATTTTCTCTGCATGTGTTTCAGAAAGGGCGCCTCCAAAAACGGTAAAATCCTGGGCATAAACATATACCAATCTTCCATGAACCGTCCCATAACCGGTAACCACACCATCCCCTAGATAGGTTTCCTTGTCCATACCGAAATCGGTGGTCCTGTGGGTAACCAAAATTCCCATTTCCTCAAAAGAACCTTCATCCAATACGTAGTTTACCCGTTCACGGGCCGTTAGTTTCTTTTTCCCGTGTTGCCTGTCAATACGGGATTGCCCGCCGCCCAAATGCGCCAAGGCAATCTTTTCATTTAATTTTTCAAGTTTTGAATCCATAAGTTTAGACTATTGGTATGGTCAATTTTTTTTGGTCTTCCCTATACTGTTTTAAGGCCATGATCGCCGCTATCCTTGCTTCTTCTTCCTTTTTTTCGGATATCGTATTGGGAGAATAATGATTTTTGACAAAATGTGTATCAAAGTTCCCGGTACGGAAAGCTTCATGTTCAAGGACGAACTTCCCGAACGGAAGTGTGGTCTGAACGCCTTCTACATGATAATCATCTATGGCCTTCAGCATACGTTGTATGGCTTCCTCTCTGGTTTCCCCATAGGTAATTAGCTTGGATAGCATGGGGTCATAATAAATAGGAACTTCCATTCCTTCTTCAAAACCGTTATCTACGCGAACGCCAACTCCCTTAGGTAACTGGTAGCGTTCAAGAACTCCTACACTTGGTAAAAAATCATTGAGGGAATCTTCCGCATACACCCTTAGTTCTAGGGCATGACCTTTAATTTTCAAATCTTCTTGCTCCATTGCAAGCGGTTCTCCCCTGGCCACTCTTATCTGCCACTCTACAAGATCCACCCCGGAAATCAGTTCAGTCACCGGATGTTCTACCTGAAGCCGGGTATTCATTTCCAAGAAGTAAAAATGATGATCGGCATCCAATAAGAACTCAACCGTTCCCGCTCCTATATAATCACAGGATCTGGCCACATCAATAGCGGCCTCACCCATGGCCGTTCGTAATTCGGGAGATAAAATGCAGGATGGCGCCTCTTCTACTACCTTTTGGTGTCGACGTTGTATGCTACATTCCCTTTCAAAAAAGTATAACACTTTACCGTATGCATCCGCCATTACCTGAATCTCAATATGCCTAGGAGAACCCACATATTTTTCAATAAAAACAGAGCCGTCCCCAAATGCTGAAGTAGCTTCGCTCGCGGCACGCTGCATTTGAGATGCCAAATCTTTTTCATGTTCAACGATTCTCATGCCTTTTCCCCCTCCCCCTGCAGAAGCTTTTATTAAAATGGGAAAACCTATTTTACCTGCAATACTTTTTGCTTTCTCCAAATCCGTTACGGCCTCATCTATTCCCGGGACCATTGGAATATCGTATTTTTTAACGGCCGCCTTAGCCGCCAACTTACTTCCCATGGTTTTTATGGCCTTTGATTTTGGTCCTATAAAAATGATATCGTTCTTTTCTACTTCTTCCGCAAAATCCGCATTTTCACTTAAAAAACCGTATCCGGGATGAATACCGTCTACCTTTAATCGTTTGGCGACCTTAATAATTTTGGACCCTTTAAGATAAGACTCACTGGATGGGGCCTCACCTATAAAAACGGCTTCGTCGGCAAATTTGACATGTGGTGCATTTCTATCCGCCGATGAATAAATCGCAACAGTTTTTATACCCATTTTTTGGGCCGTTCTCATAACCCTTATGGCAATTTCGCCCCTATTGGCAATTAGAATTTTTTTCATATCAAGTGTTATTCAAATGCTATCAATAACTGTTTTTTTTCAACGGTATCCCCTACCGCAACCGAAATGGATTTTATGATGCCATCCCTGGGGGAAGTGATGCTATTTTCCATTTTCATCGCCTCCAAAACAAGTAAGATATCACCGGTTTTAACCTCTTGTTTTGCTGCTATATGGATGTCCAGTATCAGCCCCGGCATAGGTGCCTCTACCAGGTTTACCCTTTTCGAGGAGCCTATGGAGAATCCCATTTCGGCGATTAAAAGATCCAACTCATTGGATATGTCAATGGCATAACTGGTGTTATTAATTTTTATCGTGTATTTTTTTTGATTAAAATCGGTATGCACGATTTCTGCATGGAACGATTTGTTTTCCTTTAAGATATGATAGGTCTTGGGGGAGGTCTTGATCGCATCCAAGTTTATAATTTCGTCTTCGTCGACCATGTAATCCATATTTCCGTTTACCACGGCCTTGAATGCTTTGCCCATATAGTTAAGAATTGAAATGTATAGAACTTACTTTTAAGAATTTCAAGTTATATAATTTTTATGGTATGCTTGAATAAATTACCGGCAAAAAACAAAAATAAAAGAAGTAAAATTTAGGATGTGGGCTTAATGGAAGGTTTCATCCCAAATCCGTATTTTTGAGTCAAAACAAACTAACATGCTTATCATAGGGATTGCCGGAGGTACCGGTTGCGGAAAAACCACGGTTGTTAATCAGATTATCAATGAGTTGCCCAATGAAGAAGTAGGGGTTATTTCTCAAGATTCCTACTATAACGACCTTTCCCACCTCTCTTATGAAGATCGAACCAAAATAAACTTTGATCATCCCAGGGCGATCGATTTTGACCTTTTGATAGAACACCTCTCCATGTTGAAACAGGGAAAACCCATACATCAACCTGTTTATTCGTTTTCAAAACATAACCGTACAAACGATACGGTATTGACGCATCCGAGAAAGGTAATGATCGTTGAAGGCATATTGATCATGACCAATCCTAAGATCCGTGATATGTTCGATATTAAAATCTTTGTACATGCTGACTCCGATGAACGTCTCATAAGACGATTAAAAAGAGATATTAACGACCGGGGCAGGGATTTGGATGAAGTGTTGAGTCGTTATCAAACAACTTTAAAACCCATGCACGACCAATTTATCGAACCCACAAAGGAATATGCCGATATTATTATTCCAAACAATAAATACAATACCGTGGCTGTTGATATTGTACGTACCATAATCAATGAAAAACTAGCTTAGAAATTCATGGGTTTTGCAGACATCAGAAATAAAAAATGGTTTGGCATCGTTACCAATATTTATGTTTTGGTACTGACACTTTTCGTTGTTTGGATGGTGTTTTTTGATACCAACTCCCTCCTTATTCATTTAGAGCTGAAGAAGGAAATAAAAAAATTGGAAAAGCAACAGGAATTTTTAAAGAAAGAAATTGTCAAGGACAAAAAAATCATTAAAAAACTATCAGATCCCGAAGAGCTCGAAAAATTTGCCAGAGAACAGTACTATCTTAAAAAAAAGAATGAGGAAATTTATTTGATTGAATACGAGGATAGCCTAAAGCAAGAGAAAAATGAGTAAAGAAGGTCTATTTAATGGGTTTTCAGAGGTTTCTGCCAAAGCTTGGAAACAGAAAATACAGTTTGATCTAAAAGGAGCAGATTATAACGAGGCACTCTTATGGGAATCCTCTGGAGGTATCAAGGTAAGGCCATTTTACAATAACGATGACCTAAAAAAGAACATTTTTAAACCACCTTTTCCCAAAACGCCATGGAAGGTAGGTGAAGTCATTTATGCTGGAAACGCCACCATGGCCAATGTCAAGGCGCTTGACACGCTCCAACGTGGAGCGGAAAGCTTGGTGTTTATGATTTCGTCCGAAGATATAAGGATTGAACAGCTCCTTCAGGGTATAGACATAGCAACAGTTCCCATACATTTTGATTTTAAATTCCTTTCCCTATCCTTTATAAAAAAAATTATCGCCTATGGTACGGGCAAAAGAAACAATTTCCATTTTAATATGGATATAATCGGAAATTTGGCGCGTACGGGAAATTGGTTTCACAACCTTAAAAAAGACCATGAAATTGTAGCGAACCTACTTAAGATATCCCCTGAAGGCCATATGCTTGGTGTCGATGTTTCCCTCTATCAAAATGCCGGAGCCCATACCATTCAACAATTGGCCTATGCCATGGCGCATGTAAACGAATATTTGGGACATTTTGAGCTTTGTTCTTCCCAACCGATCACCTTTAAGGTATCCATAGGTAGTAATTACTTCTTTGAGATTGCAAAATTAAAGGCACTACGTTTGCTTTGGAGTACATTGGCATTGGAATATGGATTGGAAAACCGTTGTCATATCCTAGCTTACCCCACTAAACGCAACAAAACGTTATACGACTATAATGTAAATATGCTCCGCACCACTACCGAATGTATGGCCGCGGTCCTGGGAGAAGCGGATACCATTTGCAATACACCATATGATGCCATCTATCACAAGAAAAACGAGTTTGGTGATCGTATTGCCCGGAATCAATTGTTGATATTAAAAGAGGAGAGCTATTTTGATAAAGTTGCAAATCCTGCAGATGGTTCATTCTATATTGAGTCCATTACCGCTCAAATGGCGGAAAAGGCTTTGGAATTATTCAAAAGTTTAGAAAAATCAGGTGGTTTTCTGAATCAACTAAAAAACCATACTGTTCAAAAAAAAATAAAGGACAGCGCCCAAAAAGAACAGGGGAAATTTAATGCGGGTCAAGAAATTTTGGTAGGCACCAATAAACATCAAAACCCCAACGACCGTATGAAGGATGATGTTGAGCTCTATCCTTTTGTCAAAACCAATACTAGAAAAACCCTTATAGAACCAATTATAGAAAAACGTTTAGCGGAGAGTTTGGAGCAAAAACGCTTGAAGAATGAGTAGAAAAAATCTACAACATATAGCACTTAGAACAGAAATAAAAAATGGGACAACGGACGTACGGCCCAACGCCGTTGATGGCCATACACAAGAAACATATGCTACGGCCGAGGGTATAGGGTTAAAACGTTTTTATTCCAAAGCGGATATTGAAGACCTTGAACATGTACATTTTGCAGCGGGCATAGCACCGTACTTAAGAGGTCCCTATTCCACCATGTATGTTAGAAGGCCATGGACCATTCGCCAGTATGCGGGGTTTTCAACGGCCGAAGAAAGTAATGCTTTCTATAGAAGAAACCTAAAAGCCGGGCAAAAGGGACTTTCCGTTGCTTTTGATCTACCTACACATAGGGGCTATGATAGTGATCATGAACGTGTGGTCGGTGATGTGGGAAAAGCTGGTGTCGCCGTTGATTCGGTAGAGGACATGAAGATTTTATTCGAAGGGATCCCCCTTGATAAAATGTCCGTTTCCATGACCATGAACGGGGCCGTATTGCCAATTATGGCGTTTTACATTGTTGCCGCTCAGGAACAAGGAGCCTCCTTGGAGCAACTTGCGGGCACTATTCAAAACGATATTTTAAAGGAATTCATGGTTCGGAATACATATATCTATCCACCAACGCCTTCCATGCAAATTGTAGCGGATATTTTTGAATTTACCAGCAAGTATATGCCAAAATTCAATAGTATTAGTATTTCTGGCTATCATATGCAAGAAGCAGGGGCAACTGCCGATATTGAATTAGCATATACTTTGGCCGATGGACTGGACTACATAAGAACCGGATTAAAAACAGGTTTGGATATCGACAGTTTTGCCCCCCGACTTTCCTTTTTCTGGGCCATTGGCATGAACCATTTTATGGAAATCGCCAAACTACGGGCGGGTAGAATGCTTTGGGCAAAATTGGTAAAACAATTCAATCCTAAAAACGAGAAATCATTGGCTTTGCGAACCCATTGCCAAACCAGTGGTTGGAGCCTAACCGAACAGGACCCGTTCAATAATGTGGCCAGAACTACGATTGAGGCCACGGCAGCCATCTTCGGAGGAACACAAAGCTTGCATACCAACGCCCTGGACGAAGCAATTGCTTTACCCACGGATTTTTCGGCAAGAATTGCAAGGAACACGCAGATTTTCCTACAAGAAGAAACCAAGGTTACCAAAACAGTAGATCCTTGGGGAGGTAGCTATTATGTTGAAAACCTAACCCATGAAATTGCCGAAAAAGCTTGGCTACTTATTCAAGAGGTGGAGGAATTGGGTGGTATGACCAAAGCAATAGAAGCAGGAATTCCAAAAATGCGTATAGAAGAAGCCGCCGCAAAAAAACAAGCCAGAATAGACAGTGGACAGGACACCATCATAGGTGTCAATAAATATCAGCTTACCGAAGAAGACCAGCTTCATATTTTAGAAGTGGATAATGAGAAGGTAATGAAGCAACAGTTGAAACGCTTGGAATCCGTCAAAAAAGAACGCGACACCCAAAAAGTACAAAGAGCATTGGAAAAATTAACCGAAGCAGCCACCCATAAATCGAGTACCAAAGAACGGGCAGATTCGGAAAATTTATTAGCTTTAGCGATAGAAGCGGCTAAATTTAGGGCCACTTTAGGAGAGATTAGTGGCGCATTGGAAATCGCTTTTGGTAGGCATAAAGCACTAATTAAATCATTCACAGGGGTGTATTCTAAGGAAATCAAGGACGATGATAGTTTTAAGGCAGCTAGGGAAATGGCCGATCTGTTTGCCCGGAAAGAAGGTAGGAGACCACGCATAATGATCGCAAAAATGGGTCAGGATGGGCATGATAGAGGTGCAAAAGTGGTAGCGACCGGGTATGCCGATCTTGGTTTTGATGTAGATATAGGTCCGTTGTTCCAGACCCCTTCCGAGGCGGCAAAACAAGCCATGGAAAACGATGTACACGTTCTAGGGGTTTCCTCTTTGGCGGGCGGACATAAAACCTTGGTTCCCAATGTCATTGCAGAACTCAAAAACTATGGTAGGGAGGATATTATGGTTATTGTGGGCGGGGTAGTTCCCAAACAAGATTATGAGTACTTATTCAAGGCCGGTGCCGTAGCTATCTTTGGACCAGGAACCAAAATTAGCGATGCAGCGATCCAGATTCTAAAAATCCTTATTGATTGATTTCTTTATCGTAACCCTCCTAAACTCTTAATTTTTAAAACTTTAACTCACTTTAACGTTATACACCGCACTTATTCACTTGGTGTTAACAAAATACATTTTTTAACATGCTAAATAATTGTATTTTTAACCCCTAACTTACTACGATAATGGGCAAGATTATTGCTATTGCAAATCAAAAAGGTGGGGTTGGTAAGACCACTACCACGGTAAACCTGGCCGCCTCCCTGGGAGTACTTGAAAAAAAGGTGTTGTTGATCGATGCGGACCCACAAGCCAATGCCACTTCTGGACTTGGAATAGAAGTAGATAGCGTGGAACTGGGCACCTATCAGTTATTGGAGCATACCAAAACCGCACTGGAGACCATTATTCCTACCTCTTCTCCCAATGTTGACCTTATTCCCGCACATATAGATTTAGTCGCCATTGAAATAGAATTGGTCGATAAGGATAAGCGGGAGTATATGATGAAGAGCGCTATTGCAGAACTTCGAGAGACATATGATTATATTCTGATCGATTGCGCACCTTCCTTGGGCCTATTAACTTTAAACGCCTTGACAGCGGCAGATTCCGTGATGATTCCTATTCAATGTGAGTATTTTGCCCTTGAAGGTTTGGGCAAGCTATTGAATACCATAAAAAGCGTACAGAAAATACACAATCCGGATTTGGATATAGAAGGGTTGCTTTTGACCATGTTCGATTCCCGATTGCGACTTTCCAACCAAGTAGTGGAAGAAGTCAAAAAACATTTTGAGGATATGGTCTTCGATACCATTATACAACGAAATGTTCGACTAAGCGAAGCCCCCAGCTATGGGGAAAGCATTATAAAATATGATGCCAGTAGTAAAGGAGCGGCCAATTATTTAAATTTGGCCAATGAAGTGGTAAAGAAAAATAAGGAAAAAGTATAATGGCGAAAGCGACGAAAAAGCAAGCTTTGGGAAGGGGGCTATCCGCATTGTTGAAAGATCCCGAAAATGATATACAATCCGCATCCGATAAAAATGCGGATAAGGTTGTTGGGAACATTGTAGAACTGGATATCGATTGTATTGAAGTCAATCCCTTTCAGCCCAGGTCCAATTTTAATGACGAAGCGTTAAAAGAATTGGCCATATCCATCAAGGAGTTAGGGGTTATTCAGCCCATAACGGTCCGAAAAATGGATTTCAATAAATATCAGTTGGTTTCGGGGGAAAGAAGATACCGTGCATCCAAATTGATAGGTCTAGAAACGATTCCGGCCTATATCCGAATAGCCAATGATCAGGAATCCTTGGAAATGGCTTTGGTAGAGAACATTCAAAGACAGGACCTGGACCCTATTGAAATTGCACTATCCTACCAGAGATTGATCGATGAAATTCAGTTAACACAGGAAAAACTAAGTGATCGTGTGGGAAAAAAGCGATCAACTATTACCAATTATATGCGTTTGCTACGCTTAGACCCTATTATACAGACCGGTATACGAGACGGTTTTTTAAGTATGGGGCACGGTAGGGCCTTGGTAAATATTGAAAAAAGACAAGACCAGATAGCGCTTTATGAAAAAATAGTTGGAGAAAACCTTTCGGTCCGGGACACCGAACGTGCGGTAAAGACATATCATGAAGGCACGGGCAATACGGGTTCTAGTACTAAAAAACTACCGGAAACACCAACTTACATCCAAAAAGGCATCAAGGAATTCAAGGATTATCTCTCGGTAAGGGTAGACATAAAGGCTTCAGCCAACGGTAAGGGAAAAATAACAATTCCTTTCCATTCCAAAGAAGAATTCCAAAGATTAAAAAAATTGATATCCGGTGACTAAAACCCTAGGTTTTTTATTGGTTTTTTTACTTTTTGCCTGCATTGGTTTTTCGCAGGAAGAAATAAAGCGGACGTCAAATGCAGATTCGCTTCAAATTGATCTCAAGGAGAGAGGCATCGATGTGGAGTCGGTGGTTAAAAAGAAAATTAACCCTTTGGCCCCGAGTAAAGCAGCATTCTATTCGGCCATATTACCTGGTTTGGGGCAAATTTACAATCGACGCTATTGGAAAGTACCCATCGTGTATGGGGCTATAGGTACGGGGGTTGCCGTTTATATTTTTAACAATAATGAATATAATCGTTTTAGGGATGCCTTTAAGCGAAGAAGGGCCGGGTTTACAGATGATGAATTCTTTGACCTTACGCCAAATAACGGTGTTACACCCACGACCGCTGATTTTTCCGATGCCGCCCTGCAGGATGCGCAAGAACGTTTTCAACGAGACCGAGATCTGGCATTATTGATTACCATAGCCTTGTATGCCTTGAATATTATAGATGCCAATGTAGATCAACACCTAAAGCAATTCAATGTAGATGATGATTTGGGTTTTAAGTTGGATGTAAAACCTTTTTTGGACTACAATCCGGTTACGGCCAATCCAAACTATGGAATGTCCTTTACCATTAAGTTTTAACAACATGAATATTGCCTTGTTTGGATACGGAAAAATGGGAAAAATGATAGAGCAGATCGCTCTTGGCAGAAACCATACCATAGTTGCCAAAATTGATTTAGGGATATCTAAGGTAGATTTTTCCAATATCGATGTCGCCATAGACTTTAGCATGCCC
>JBCBZE010000035.1:0-17038 GCA_039815505.1 Bacteroidota bacterium
ACCTGCTTGGTCCGATGGTTTACATAGGCCACTGCCCTGGAGCCCGGTAATACTTGATTGCCCGTTAAAAGCAACGGTATCACATTGGGATTGTTAATGGTTTGGTATCGTCCATTGGTCTCTTCATAATTCTTTTCCAAGGTTACAAGCCTTTCCTGAAGATCAGAAGTTTTGTTCTGCAAGACCTGAAGGTTTTCCTCAGAACTTTGCCATTGGTTGTATAACCAAAACGAGCTTAACAAGAAAATTGCGGCCAAACTTGCGGTGGCATAGAAATAAGATCTTTTATTGTTCTTAAGCGGTACTACCTTTGAATCTTGTGTTGGAGGTGTTTCGGCTTTTGCCAAGGCTTTTTCCAAGGATTCCTTAACTCTTGGATGTGGGGCTATTGCGTTTTCCATGGCCAAACGTTCAAAATCGGCCTCCATGGTACTGAAATGTTTCTTTAGTTCGGGATCTTCCTGCAGGATGCTATGCACTTCGGCGCGTTGTTCCCTGTTTAATTCGCCCAATAGATATTGTTCCAGTATACCGTCTTCTTTTATAGAATTCCTATCCATTATCCCATCGTTTCAATTAATAGCCATAATAAAAAAAGTTCTTTTTGGTATGTCTTGCGCAATTCTCGCAATGCTTGTTGTATATAGGATTTAAAAGTACCTAAGGGAACGCCCATTTCCTCGTGCGCTTCCCTATGCGTTAATCCTTTATAATACACAAGTTCCAATGCCTCTTGATGGTGGCTGTCCAATTTTTTAATAGAACCACATAAGTCCGAATAATCGGGTGTTTCGGACTCGCTTTTACTTTCATATACACTTAAATCCTCGTTTTGGATGAGGTCCTTGGTATTTCGTAGCGCATTTAAGGTCGTATTTTTGGCAATTCTATAGGCCCATGTAAAGAACCTACCTTTATCAGGGTCGTACAGATGTATTTTTTGCCAAATTTTTAAAAAGGTCTCTTGTAATAGATCTTCAGCTTTGTTTTCATCCCCACATATACGAAGAACAACACCATATAAAGCACCCGAATATCTGTTGTAGAGCTCAAAAAGGGCGCTTTTGTTGTCATTTTGCAACTGTTCTATAAGTTGCTTATCTGTATAGGTCTTCTCCATAGACGCTCAAATTTAAAAAAAACATCCCAGACTCATCCAATTAAAAAAAAGTGGTGTATATGAAGATATAGATTGCAATTCAATTATTTAATCATTAAAATGAAAATCATGAAAAAAATCGCTTTTATTATCTCAACATTCGCTTTGTTTATTAGTGTACAATCGGTAACCGCTCAAAAAGCCTCTAAGGATATCGTGGATATTGCAGTATCCGTAGATGACTTTTCTACCTTGGTATCGGCATTAAAGGCCGCTGATTTGGTCGGTGCTTTAAAAGGTGACGGACCATTTACCGTTTTTGCCCCTACAAATGCAGCTTTCGGAAAGATTGACTCCGCTACCTTAAATTCACTTTTAGAACCTGCCAACAAAAGTACATTGGCCGGTATTCTTACGTACCATGTAGTATCTGGAAAATTGGTCGCCGCCGACGTAGCTGCCGCCTTGAAAAAAGGAAAAGGTAAAGTAGAGTTAACTACATTGAACGGAGCTGTTTTAACGGCCGAATCCAAAGATGGAGGTATCTATCTTAAAGATCAAAATGGAAATTACAGTCAGATTACGAAAACCGATGTAGTAGGATCCAATGGTGTTATCCATGTTATCTCCGATGTGGTAATGCCCAACTAAGTTTGTTTACATGTTTATGTTTTAGGCTGCCCGACAAAGTATAGTGAACAACAATACCCAAAAGGTATTATTGATACACAGAAGGACTAATTTGTACTTTTAGGGCAGTCTTTTTATGGATGAAACTTACTTCCTACGGTCATAACCGGATGGTTGGCGTTTAATTCCAATACGTCCCATCAATTCCCATATAAATCCTTAAATACCGCCACGGTCCCATAATCCGCTTTTTTAGGTGCTCTTAAACGCCATACCTTTTGAGATCATTTCACATTATAATCTCTTCAAAAACCATCGGTGTTCAAGAACAAAAACACCTGTCCGCCGGCCTGATTTCCAATGAATTTTTCTTTCTGCTAACTAGCCGGTACTTTTCATGGGAACCATTGTTGTGTGTAGTGCTTTATTTTTCATTATACAATTCATTCACTTTTTGTAAGTCGGTCGAACCATTTATTTGATAAAAATAATTCAGTTGCCATTTTTGAGTCCGTTCAGCTTGTTTACTTTTAACAGTATCCCAATTTGGGTAAACTCTGAATGCTCGTTTTCCCTCTTTTTTTTCGGTTGAGATAATTCCTTTTTTTATCAGTACCGATTTTGGGAAAACGAATTGTCCAAATTCGTTTTTAGTCCGCACGTTTACGGTGTAAAAATCAATTCGGTCATTTTCATTAAATGGTTCAATCGGTCCATTTTCATTCCGTTTCCAAAACGTAACAAATTGTCCGACTTTTTTCGGCGTTATTTTGGCATTTCTACTTAAAATATTCAGTCCGTTGAGTTGAAATCGACAAGCGCTATATTCTTTGCTTTCAGTTTCCATTTTTAATTCAGAAATCTCAAGTGAGCACTTGTCATAAATTTCCGTTTTAATTTGGTTTAGATTTTTGTCCATTTGCTCAATTTCAGTGGATATTTCAATTCTCATTGTTGTGTTTCGGGCATTACATACAACCTGTTTACATAGATGTAAAATACATCTTTATATGGCTAAAATGCCAGGTAAATGGTATTTATCACTTCCATTGATCGAGGGACTTACATATTTACGAACTCATAACCGGCCAAGGGAATGTTTCGGAGGTCAAATTCCGTTTCGTTCAGTAAGATACCATGTTCTACATATGCTTTTAAGTTGGCCAGCCAAAACGTCCATCCATTGCTGCAGCCATAATGGATATTTAGTTTATTTTCCTCGTCCGTGGGAATATCGTATTGTTTTAAGGTAACCAAAACGGCATTGCCTTTATCTTCCAGGCTTACTGATACCTTGCTGATCCCGGCAAAGGAAATTTCCAAGAAATCGGTTCCATTGGCCTGTAGTACCTGCCCTTTTTCCTGCTCGTCCCAATTATGCCATTCCCAGATATAGGCATCTCCCTTTTGGATAGGTTCCGATATGGAACGTGTTTTCCCCTGATTATCCGTGTATTGGGCCTTTCTTAAAAACCAGGAACAGATCCCTTCCTCGGTGCCCCAGCACCAGTATAGTTTTTCAATAGGTGCCTTTATATGTATTTTTTTGGTGAAGGCATCGAATGTTAGTTTACACATGGTCTACTTTTTTCGGTTTAATTCATAGGTATAGATCTCCCTACCCAATTCTGCCAAAAAGGGTATTCCAATGTCATCATATTCATACGCATCATCATTAAAAATGCCATCGTTGTTTACCAGGATAGTGGCCGTCAGTAAAAATTCAATATTGTTTTTGGTATCGGTTATATACGCGCAATCCGTTAAAGTGCCATAGGCATATCCAACCTTGTTATAGATCTTTATATTGGTCGGCATTTCCTTTTGCCGATCCCCATACATAAAGAATTTTACATAGCTATCATAGTATACTTCCGGGTCATAGCCAAGTTCCTTGGGTAAGGTGTGCATAGCTTTCAGCAAAAAATCACGTTGTGTCCCACTAAGATCAAACCGTTCCTTTTCCGAAAACCGTTCTGGAAACAGGGTGCGTTTTAGAACACCGTCTTGTGACGCTATGGGATAGTAATTTTTTAAGCTAAAATCAAAAGGCTTGGGCAATAATAGGTCCTCCCCATAAAAACCTTTGCCTTTAAAAATACCATTCAAGGACAAAGGTTTTGGAGAGGTATTGATGGTATTTTCCGTTAGTGCTATGGTACTATCGTTCAGGTAAACCACCAAAGGCTTGGTCGTTATATCATCGGCATTGGTCGTTGATAAACGGTGCGCGATACGTATGGGGGCCAAACCTTTTTTTTCCAGTTGTGTGTTGATGTAATCCTGTCCCAGAAATTCGAACAATCTATTGTAGGATTGGTTATCACTTACGGCGAATATCTTGGAAATTTCCTGGGCAAAGGTGGTCTCCAAGGAATCTCCTTCCACATAGAAACGGGTGTCCATATCAAGTGTATCAACGTGGTTTAATTTTTCAAGCGTAAGAACGGCCACGGGAAACTTTACCGTGCTTGCCGGGTAGAAATACGTATCGGTAGCTACTTGAAAATCATGATCGATAAAAAAAATGCTGTCGTTTCCTCTATCAATTTGTGAATACCGTATCTGTATTTCGTAACCGTTTAAACTATCCATAACCCTTTTAATGTTGGGGTTTTTGGAGGCCAAGGCTGCTTCCAAAGGATTCTGGTCAGTAACTTGCCGAGAACAGGAAACAAGGCTTATTAGAAGAATAACCAAGGATGCGATCGTTTTTTTCAAACCTACTAAGGTTTTGGTTTCCAGGATGCTATGTAAGCTTATTCTTTGTGTGGTATTATTCCTCATAGATTTCACCTCTATGGGGAATTAGGGCATCTCTTACCGATATCATCTGTTCTTCTTCGACCACCATATACGCTATACTATGAAAATCGCTCATAGGCCCGTTTCCGGTAATCCCCAAGTTCAACCCTTCGGTCAAGATATACTCCTTAAGATGTTTTTCGTGATGCTCGGCGGTCTTATGGGCATCTGGGCCCCTAAAGTCCCATATTAATTTTATTTTTCTGTTCACATTATGTGTTTAAGGTCATTTTTATGTTATTTGCCCGTTTCCGCTACTGAGATCCCTTCCTCCGCAAAGGCCTTAAAATCCCTAGCATATTTTTTGGATTGTTTTTTAAACGCTCCGGGCATTAAAAAGGCCATGGCCTTCATCATAAAACTTGAAAATTGAAATTCAGTCTCCGAAACCCATTGGGTAGCATTGGCTCCCATTTCCTTAAAATAATTTTTCTGGATGTTATGCACCCCTTTGGTATCGTAGGTGGCATGGAACTCTTCAGGAAAATTACGCTTTATAATGGTTTCTACCAAAACCATTTCCCGTTTGCCCAATTTGTAGTGCAGTTCCATTTTTGCGGCATCTTGACCTGGTGTGCCCGATAGATGCTTGTACGCTACCAACCCCTGTTGCCAGTGCTTCATGTTGTCCGGATTATCCAATTTTTCTATTAATTCGTCCCTGGACAGATTAATGGTAATCTCTGTAGTATATTTCATTTCGATTAGGTTTGTTCTACTAATTTACTAAATATTAGTCTTGGCCCAATTGCAAAAATGTGTTAATCCATGGTCATATCACTTGTCTAAGCTGATCTAATTGTTATTTTTGCGGAATGCGTTTTTTAAAGAGCCCTTATCCGATGTCGTTGAGTAGTTCGGCAATTATTGTTTTCCTTTTTTTGGCATCCTGTGGATCATTTTTTAAGAAAGCGGAGGAAAAAGAACCCATTGCCAGAGTAGGGGAGACCTACCTCTATAAAGAGGATATTGCCGCACTTCTGGACATTAATCTATCCAAGCAGGATAGTGCCTCTTTTGTAACCAATTACATCAATAATTGGGCCTCTAAACAATTGCTGCTCTCCAAGGCAAAAATTAACCTACCGGAGGATAAATTAGCGGAATTTGAAGCTTTGGTCGGCAATTATCGCACCGATCTTTATACCAGGGCCTATAAGGAAGCATTGGTGCAGCAAGGCCAAGACACCACAGTTAGTACCTCTCAATTGCGACGGTTCTATGAAAAGGAAAAAGAAAATTTTAAACTTAAGGAAAAATTGGTAAGGCTAAGGTTTATAGAGTTGCCCAAACCTTTTCTGAACAAAGCGGCCATTGTTCAGAAGCTAAAACGATTTAATAACCAGGACATTGCGTATCTGGATTCCGTAGGTGTACAGTTTAAAAAGCTGAATTTTAACGACTCTATATGGGTAAAAGGGTCAAGGGTTATCGCCGAAATACCACCGCTAACCTACGAAAACGAGGAGAGACACTTAAAAAAATCACAATTTTTTGAATTGGAGGATGCATCTGGGGTATATTTGGCAAAGGTTACCAATGTTTTAGAAGTCAATGATATAGCCCCGCTTTCCTTTATAGAGCCCACCATTAAGCAAGTACTCCTTAACAGAAGAAAATTGGATTACATTCGAAAATTGGAAACGGAAATTATTGATGAAGCAATTAAAAAAAATGAGTTTGAAGTTTATGGACAAGATGATTAAAATAGTAGGTTCGATAGGTTTGATGTTGTTGACCACCTTGGGTCATGCACAACTGGATACCATTCCGGATACCCAAGTGGAACCTGAAGACCAATTGGTCGAAGCAGTTGCCGATATAAGCAAGGATACGGTTCAGCCAAGTTTTAAAAAAATCAAGTTGGATGGTATTTCCGCCGTCGTGGGCGATTACGTTATATTGGATTCCGATATTGAAAAAACCTTGATCGACCTTCGCAGCCAAGGAGCTTCTACCGGCGATATTACAAGGTGCGGGCTTTTAGGGAAATTAATGGAAGATCGTTTATATGCCCATCAGGCCGTACAAGATAGTATTTTGGTGTCCGATGATGAAGTAAGTGCTACCAGTGATAGACAAATACAACAGTTGGTGTCCCAAGTCGGTTCTCTTGAAAAGGTCCTTAAGTTTTATAAGAAGGAAGACGAGACCAGCTTTAGACAAGAACTTTTTGAAATTAACAAATTACGGATCCTGTCCGAAAAAATGCAACAAAAAATTGTTGGTGAAATAGAGATTACGCCAGAGGAAGTACGGCAATTTTTCAATAAAATCCCAGAAGATGAAAGACCTGTTTTTGGAGCAGAGCTTGAAATCGCACAAATTGTAAAAGAACCTAAAATCCCGGAGGCCGAAAAACAAAAAGTAATCGATAAGCTTAATACCATAAAAGCCGATGTGGAGGAAAACAATGCCAGTTTTAGTGTAAAGGCCATCTTGTATTCACAGGATCCCGGTTCAAAATCCAAAGGTGGATTCTACAGCATGACCAGGGAAACCCCTTTTGTAAAAGAATTTAAAGATGTGGCCTTTAGCCTGCAGGAAGGAGAAATCTCGGACCCTTTTGAAACTGCTTTTGGCTATCACATCATTTACATCGAAAAAGTAAGGGGGCAGGAGTTGGACCTTCGCCATATCTTAATTGCACCGGAGATTCCTGAAAGTGCTATCGAAGAGGCCAAAAACGAACTGGATAGTATTCGCCAAAAAGTAATTGATGGTAAAATCACCTTCGCGGAAGGGGCGTTGAATTTTTCGGATCAAAAAGAAACCAAGTTTGATGGCGGACTCTTACGGAACCCCATAAATTTTGATTCCCGTTTTGAGTTGACCAATATGGACCCTACCCTATATAACCAAGTTAGAAATTTAAAGGACAATGAAATTTCAAGACCCTTATTGGAGGAGGACCAAAGGGGCGGTGCTCCAAAATATAAAATATTGAAGATTACCAATAGGTATGATGAGCACGTAGCCGATTTTGCCCAAGACTATATTAAGATCCAAGAACTGGCCCTTAGGGAAAAACAGTTTGAAGCCATAAAGGAATGGATGGACAAACATATTAAAGACACCTATGTAAGCGTTAATGAGGAAAATAAAGGTTGCAATTTTGCAAACAACTGGGTAAAGGAGTAATTGCATGTCAGACGTAACCGCCATAAACAATTTAGTCGAGAAACATAGTGCCTTAAAAAAAGAAATCGCCAAGGTTATCGTTGGTCAGGATGTTGTTGTAAATCAGATTTTATTATCCATTTATACAGGTGGCCACTCCCTTTTGATAGGAGTGCCCGGTCTTGCTAAAACTTTAATGGTAAATACGATAGCCAAGACCTTGGGGTTGGATTTTAAACGCATTCAATTTACACCAGACTTAATGCCCAGTGATATTTTGGGTAGTGAGGTACTAGATCAAAACCGTAATTTTAAGTTTATCAAAGGCCCCATTTTTGCCAATATTATTCTGGCCGACGAAATAAATAGGACCCCGCCTAAGACCCAAGCGGCACTTTTAGAGGCCATGCAGGAAAGAGCGGTGACCATAGCAGGTCAACAACATAAATTGGCACTACCTTATTTTGTTCTGGCCACGCAGAACCCGATAGAGCAGGAAGGAACCTATCCGCTGCCCGAAGCTCAGTTAGACCGTTTTATGTTTGCCATAGAACTAAAATATCCCTCGGTGGCAGAGGAGATACAGGTTGTAAAATCAACCACTATGGATAGCGTGGTAACCGTAAATGCCTTGTTCAATGCCAAGGAGATTTTGGAAGTACAGCATTTGGTACGACGCATCCCCGTACCGGACAACGTGGTCGAGTACGCGGTAAATTTGGTCAATAGTACGCGGCCTATCTTGGACACCACTTCGGATTTTGTGAAACAATACATAGATTGGGGGGCAGGCCCCAGAGCATCACAGAATCTAATTTTAGGGGCCAAGGCCCATGCGGCAGTGACCGGAAAATATTCTCCGGATATAGAGGACGTACAAGCCGTAGCCTTGGGTATTCTAAGACATCGGATCATTAAAAACTATAAGGCCGAGGCCGAAGGAATTTCAGAAGAGGATATTATTAGGAAATTGCTCTAAGCTATTCGATGTTTTTTGGGTGTATGCCCTTATGTAACCAGCTCCATGCCCTTCGCATAATCAATAAAGATGAGCGCCCATGAAAAAACCATTGGATAAATTTTCGGAGCAATCCAAAAGCTATAAAAAATATAGACCTACCTATCCCAAGGAATTATATGATGACATCCTTAAATTGGTAAAAACCAAGGATGTATGTTGGGATTGTGGTACGGGTAATGGTCAGGTCGCTACGGTTTTATCAAGCTATTTCAATACTGTTTATGCTACTGATTTAAGCCATGGGCAGATCACTAAAGCTCCAAAAAAGGCGAATATTATATATAAGGTAGAGCGGGCGGAGACTACTCGCTTCAATGATGATCAGTTTGATTTAATAACTGTGGCCCAAGCTATTCATTGGTTCGATTTTACGGCCTTTAACAAGGAAGTACGCCGAGTGTGCAAGAATGAGGGTATCTTAAGTGTCTGGGGCTATGGACTTCTCAAAATTTCGGAACCTATAGATGTACTTGTACATGCATTTTATCACCATGTGGTGGGTCCCTACTGGGATAAGGAAAGAAGGCATGTTGAAAACGAATATAAGTCCATACCGTTAGTTTTTGACGAAATACAGACTAAAAATCAAAAGTCGATCAAGATCAATTGGACTTTGGAACATTTGGAAGGTTACTTTAACTCGTGGTCCAGTGTTCGGAATTATATGCGTGATAACGGCGGTAGGAACCCGGTAGACCAATTAATGAAGGAGCTCAAAAGTGTTTGGGGCAAAGATGCTCTTAAGGAAATAGAGTTTCCCATTTTTTTAAGGGTCGGAAGGATAAAAAAGTAGTTTCTATTCGGGTAAAAATTTTATTTGCCCCTTGGATTTTCTTAAATTTACTGAATTACATAACCAAATAAAAGATAATATAATGGCATTTGATATTGACATGATCAAAAAGGTATACGCCAACATGGCCGAACGGGTTGATAAAGCACGTGAGATAGTTGGTAAACCTCTTACCCTTTCGGAGAAAATTTTGTATTCCCATTTATGGGACGGAAATGCTACCAAGGCATTTACAAGAGGTAAGGATTATGTTGATTTTGCACCGGACCGTATTGCCTGCCAGGACGCAACAGCGCAAATGGCACTGTTACAATTTATGCAGGCCGGCAAGCCTAAAGTCGCGGTACCCACAACGGTACACTGCGATCATTTGATCCAGGCAAAAAGTGGTGCGGTGACCGATTTAAGAACAGCCAATAGTACAAGTGCCGAAGTGTTCGACTTTTTGGAATCGGTTTCGAATAAATATGGAATCGGTTTTTGGAAACCCGGTGCGGGAATCATCCATCAAGTGGTTTTGGAAAATTATGCTTTTCCGGGGGGGATGATGATCGGTACGGATTCCCATACGGTAAATGCCGGGGGTCTTGGAATGGTGGCCATTGGTGTCGGTGGCGCGGATGCCGTTGATGTAATGGCCGGTATGGCATGGGAATTGAAATTTCCTAAGTTGATAGGTGTTAAGTTGACCGGACAAATTTCTGGCTGGACCTCTGCCAAGGACGTTATTTTAAAAGTAGCCGGTATTCTTACGGTAAAAGGAGGAACGGGGGCGATTATTGAATATTTCGGTGAAGGTGCCAAGAACCTTTCCTGTACAGGAAAAGGAACCATTTGTAATATGGGTGCCGAAGTCGGTGCTACAACCTCCACCTTTGGATATGATGACTCCATGGAACGTTATTTGCGAGCTACCGAAAGAAATGACGTGGCAGATGCCGCAAACTCGGTAAAAGAATACTTAACGGCCGATGAAGAGGTTTACGCCAATCCGGAAAAGTATTTTGATGAGCTGATAGAAATAAACCTGGATGAATTAAGGCCGCATTTAAACGGACCTTTTACACCGGATTTGGCTACTCCAGTTGGAGAGTTAGGGCCTAAAGCCAAGGAAAACGACTGGCCCATCAATGTAGATTGGGGGCTTATAGGATCTTGTACCAACTCTTCTTATGAGGATTTGACCAGAGCCGCTTCCATTGCGGAGCAGGCTGTCGCAAAAAAGATAAAACCGAAATCCGATTTTGGTATCAATCCCGGTTCGGAACAAATTAGATATACCGCCGAGCGGGATGGTCTGTTACAAATTTTTGAAAACTTGGGCGCCACTATATTCACCAACGCCTGCGGGCCATGTATTGGCCAATGGGACAGAAGTGATTTAAAAGGGGAAGAAAAAAATACGATAGTTCATTCCTTTAATCGAAATTTCTCCAAAAGAGCGGATGGTAATCCAAATACCCACGCATTTGTTGGGTCGCCGGAAATGGTGGCCGCCATAGCCATATCCGGGAAGTTGGATTTTGATCCCATGAAAGACACCTTGATCAATGAAGATGGGGAAGAAGTGAAATTGGATGAACCAATGGGTATAGAGCTTCCTCCAAAAGGATTTGAGGTAGAAGATGCCGGTTATTTGGAACCTATGGCCGATGGTAGTGGGGTTGAAGTAAAAGTAAGTCCTACCTCTGAACGCTTGCAGCTTTTAGAACCTTTTGTTCCCATGACGCCAGATACACTTCAAGGGGCTAAATTATTGATCAAGGCTTTTGGTAAATGTACCACGGATCATATTTCCATGGCCGGACCTTGGTTGCGTTTTCGCGGGCATTTGGATAATATTGCCAATAATACGTTGATCGGTGCCGTAAATGCATTTAATAAGAAAACCAACTTTGTAAAAAATCAGCTTACGGGAGAGTATGGTGGGGTACCGGATACACAACGTGCCTACAAGGCCGCCGGAATCAAAACCATAGTTGTAGGTGATCATAACTATGGTGAAGGTTCTTCCAGGGAGCATGCCGCCATGCAGCCAAGACATTTAGGTGTAGCAGCGGTATTGGTAAAATCTTTTGCGCGTATCCATGAAACCAACCTTAAAAAACAGGGAATGTTGGGTTTGACCTTTGCCAATGAGAACGATTATGATCTTATTCAGGAAGATGATACCTTTAACTTCTTGGATATCGCCGATTTTGCACCTAATACACCTTTAACGATAGAAGTGGTGCATGCAGACGGAAGCACGGACACGGTTATGGCCAACCATACCTATAATCAATCCCAGATAGACTGGTTTCATGAAGGTTCTGCCTTGAACGTCATCAAGAAGGAGAATGCCGTCTAATATCAACGTGAAATACTTTATAAAAACTCTCGATAATCCTCGGGAGTTTTTTAGTTTTGGAAAAACCCCTTAAGCTCATGAAGGTCAGTAAAAAAACAGTTTTAAATCTTCTGCTCATAGCCTTTGTGCTATCTTTCTTTGTGACGCCACTAGGGTACCATGGAAAAGTATTCTTGAACAGGATTTTTTCCTTTAGCCCTTCTCTTACCGAGAAGGACAATAGGGAACGGATTGTAGATTACAACTGGCAATTAAAGGATGCGGAATGGAACTTTTTTAATTTTGAAAAGTCCAAAGGAAATGTGGTTTTTATTAATTTGTGGGCCTCGTGGCGTTTGCCCTGCGTGGTAGAATTGGAAAGTATCCAGCGTTTTTATGATACGTATGGGGATAAAATGGACTTTTATATCATTACTAATGAAGAAAGACCTCCGGTGGAGGCTTTTATGAAAGAACATAAGTTTACTTTTCCGGTTACATATCTTATTATTGGGGAAAAGATGCCCATAAGCTCGGAAGAAGTCCCTTCTTCGTATCTCATCGATAAAAAAGGAAATATTATAATTCATAAGGAAAAAGGTATTGCCGATTGGGATAACGGGAAAATCTATACACTTGTGGATGGTTTGTTGAAAGAATGAAGTGGACCAAAAGCAAATTGATCAATGGCGCCGTATTGGTATTTTTAATGCTATACCTTTTTACGCCGGTTGGATTTTACATTAAAGTGCAAATAAATAGTTTGCTTTCTTTTAGTCCTTCCGCATTGGCTAGTGAAGAACAGGAGCGTTTAACAGATTATCAATGGCCCTTAAAAAAACAAAAGGGGGGTGGTTTTAACTTGGAAGAGAACAGGGGCAAGGTTGTGCTTCTTAACTTCTGGGCCACTTGGTGTGCTCCCTGCGTTGCAGAAATGCCCAGTTTTCAAAAGTTATACGATAGGTATTCCAAGAAGGTAGAATTTGTTTTTTTGGCTAGCGATACAGAACAGAAAGTGGGGGCATTTTTACATAAAAAAAACTACACCTTCCCCGTATATTTTGCGCAAACCAAAGCTCCAGATCAATTATCCCATAAAAGCATTCCCACAACCTATATTATTGATAGAAAAGGAAATATCGTATTGAAGGAAGTTGGAACGGCGAACTGGAATTCAGATATGGTTTCCAATCTTTTGGACGAGTTGTTAAAGGAACAATATCCATGAAACAAATTACTACGCTGACCTTTTTTAAATATCGTGGGCTCAAGGAAAAAATCTGGGCGTTTGGGATGATGCAGTTTGCACATATCCCTCTTTCCAAAGTCGATGGCCTTTCTTTCTATAAATTAATGGGAAGTGGGCGAGAAGGGTTTAACCCTTTTCCCGATTGGTCGGTTTATGGTCTTTTACAAGTGTGGGAGAACGAAGATGCCGCCGATGTTTTTTTGAATTCGTCTAAACTAATGCTTGGATATAAGAAGCATAGCGAAGAGCAATGGACTATTTTTCTAAAGTGTTTAGTTTCAAAAGGACAATGGTCGGCACAGAATCCTTTTAAAAGAAGTACTGCCATAGCAGAAAACAATCCGTATATAGCAGTGGTTACACGAGCCACTATCAAATTACATTTACTAATCAAGTTTTGGAAATACGTGCCTATTTCCCAAAAACCATTGCTAAAAAATAAAGGACTCCTGTTTACAAAGGGGATTGGCGAGGTACCTATTGTCCAAATGGCCACTTTTAGCATTTGGAAGGATAAAGAGTCATTGATTGAATTTGCCTACAAGAGCAAAGCACACCGGAAAGCTATTGAAAAAACCCAAAAGTTAAATTGGTACAAAGAAGAATTATTTTCTAGGTTCCAACCCTACCGTTCCTTAGGACAATGGAATGGTAAAAATCCGCTGCATAAGCTTTAGTTCAAGGAATAATACGCAGAGAAATAGGCAAAGAAAAAGAGCTGGGAGAGATACAGATGTAAAGAAAATACATTATTTCCGGTTATCCTGAATAGCTGTAAAATTGTTTGAAAAAATAAGGCTACGATAAACCAAGTAATATAATTCTCCAATGGAGCTTCGGTACCTTCGAACATCCAAAAATCAAAAATAGGTGCAATGCGTTCCATAAAATAATCCAGAAGCACCATCAATAAACTCGCCAGTACTATTTTTAACCACACTTTTTTGACCAATTTTGAGGCTACCGAGGCGGTAACAAAAGTTAATACGGACCAATTTATACCAATTAAAAAAGGGACGTCATCTAGTTTTGGTCCTAGATTTGCACCATACGTGTAGTTTCCAAAAAGAATCCCATAGTTTGTACCCAACCATTCCGCAAACATGCCTCCAGAAAAAAACAAGGTAAATACCATGAATTTTTTAAGGGTGTCCAAGGGGTAAACGATAAGAAAAAGAAAAGAAAACAGTATAATGTTTATAGGTGTTTTACTTATAAACCAATCTTGAAAACCAATACTTATGCCTATACATGCACTAATATGAAAAAGCCATATAATGCTGATTGCGATCGTGGTTTTGTTTTTTTTAACGGTGCCCAACTTCATACTTCGGGGATTATATCGCTTACAATTTTAGCGGACAATAGGCAAAGAGGAATTCCCCCTCCAGGGTGTACGGAGCCTCCACAGAAATACAGGTTCCGTATTTCACTATTGAAATTGGGATGTCTTAGAAAAGCGGAAAATTTAGAGTTGCTTGCCGCTCCATATAAAGACCCTCTATACGAACTGGTGGTACGTTCAATACTTGGCGGATCTAAAACATGTTCCGCAGTAATGAGCTTTTCTATGTCTATATTTAAAATACGATTAATTTTTGTGATGATAGAGGCCCTTGCCTTTTTTTTCAACACGTTCCAGTCCTGCCCATAGTTTCCGGGAGCATTGATCATAACAAACCAATTTTCATGGTTTTCTGGGGCATCGGACTTTTTCTCCTTACTGGTAATATTGATATAGATGGTAGGATCTTTATACAGTTCCTTATACTCAAAAATAGCTTTGAACTCTTCTGGGTAATTGGTGCTAAAAAGTATATTATGCAAATCTAATTCAGGAAATTTCCTATCAATGCCCCAGTAGAAAATCAAAGCGGAACTAGAACGTTCCTGCTTTAAAATTCGTTGTGGATGTTTTTGGCGCTTTAATAGTTTCTTATAGGTGGGGTAAACATCCATGTTGGAGACCACTATATCTGAAGTATATCTGCCCTTATTCGTAACTACTCCCGATGCCTTGTTGTGCTCTACAACAATTTCACTTACGCTCTCCCCAAACTTAAATTTGATTTCATGATCAAGAGCTAATTGGTAGAGGCTTATACTTATCCTGTGCATACCTCCCAAAGGAAAAAAAGTACCGTAATGCATTTCTAAATGTGGAATCATGGACATGATTCCCGGTGTCTTAAAGGGGGAAGAACCATTGTATGTTGCATATCTATTAAAGAGTTGCACTAACTTTTCATTATCAAATGTTTTTTGATTTAAATTGTTCAATGTGTTATTTACATCCAATTTTCCAATAGAACATATGGCCTTTATAGTCTCTTTTGATAAGTAAGTGCTTAGTTTATGTAGTGGTTTTTCCAAGAAAAGGCCAGCGGTCAAATCATATTTTTTTCTGTTTCTCCGGATATACGCACTAATCGTAGTTTCTTTTTCATTGAATACCTTTGCGGCTTCGGTGATGAATTTTTTCTCCTCGCCCTTTGCGGAGAACCTTGTGCCGTCTTCCCAGAAGTAATTGCAGATGGTCTCTTTTTTTCTATATTGAAAGTAATCTTTTGGGTTTAGCCCGTAAAGTTCAAAAAGCTCATCTACCAAGTGGGGCATGGTAAAAAGCGATGGTCCAACATCAAACCTGTAACCGGATAATGATAAGGCGTGTAACTTTCCGCCCGGATAATCATTGGATTCCATGACGGTGACCTCATATCCTTTTTTGTTTAAACGTAAAGCCGTGGCCATACCCGCTATACCTGATCCAATTACGATAGCCTTGACCTTGGACATGATTTACCTCTTGAAGTATTTGAGAGGTACAAAAAGCATCCCAAAGCATTCCCCATCCTTTTTCCCAAGCTTTTTATGATGAATTTTGTGCGCTCTCCGGACCCCTTTGGCATACCAGTTATTAGCGTTTCTGAATAGTTTGAAACGTTGATGTATAAAGATATCGTGCACTGTAAAATAAGCGGCACCATAAGCCATAATGCCCAATCCCAATGGCCAGCCATACCAAAAGTCCGTGTTGTCGGCAATCATGATAAAAGTCATGCTTACAACGGCATAGAAAATAAAAAAAGCGTCATTGCGCTCAAACCAAGAATCGTGGTCTTTTTTATGATGGTCCTTGTGCAGACTCCAAAGGAAACCGTGCATAATATATTTATGCGTAAACCAAGCCATGAATTCCATAAAACAAAATACACCAAGAAATAATACGATCCAGAGAAAAATTTTCATTTTATACGAGCTGTAGTTTATAGTTTACATATGATTTGGCAAGTAATCCAAACTTTTGATAATTAGGTACCCTGATTCGCGCGTTCCTAATCTCCATAGGAGGGGTGTTTTGAAGTTTTTGAAGTAGCTTGGTATAATATTTATAGGCTGTGTAGACACCGAATTTTGCTTCATTGGGTAATTTTACGATACCCGAATAGCCTACTTCAAAATCCGCCCTTATTTCATCCACGATCCGTGTTTTTGATGCTTCATCCAACTCGCTCAAATTAGTATTGGGAAAATAAGTCCTGTTCAGATCTTCAAAATCAGCCTTTAAATCCCGTAAAAAATTTACCTTTTGAAAAGCGGACCCTAGTGCCATGGCAGCGTCTTTTAGTTCCTTGTATTTTTCTGTATCGCCCTTTACAAAAACCTTTAGGCACATAAGACCTACAACATCGGCCGAACCGTAGATGTATTCTCTATATTCCTCTTCCGTTTTGTATACTGTTTTAACAAGGTCCATACGCATACTTTTCATAAATGAAGCTACCAAATGATGAGGTAAACCGTATTTGTGATATGTATGTTGAAATGCGTTTAAAATTGGATTTAGGCTAATTTTCTGCTTTAAGGCCTCCTCAAGATCTTTTTCAAAATTATTGAAAAGTGTTTCCTTGTCATAGGCGTGAAATGTATCCACGATTTCATCCGCAAATCTAACAAAACCGTAAATGTTATAGATGTCCCCTCGTATGGAA
>JBCBZE010000310.1:0-4240 GCA_039815505.1 Bacteroidota bacterium
ATGGAACAAGGCGATCATACGGTTTATGTAATCAGAGTTGATCAACGGTTGGTCTACCAACATCACTAAAACACCTTCCAAAGGTGTATTCCTATTCCATAATTGCCGCATACCGAAAGCTAGGGAACTGCCCAAACCAGATTCCCAGTCCACATGTATGGCCGTTAGCACCTCTTCTTCGTTGATTTCTTTTCGGATCCTATGGGCATGTGCCCCCAAAACTACCATAACCTCCAATGCATTGGATGCTTTTGCCTCTGAGATAGCATGGCCCAATAAAGTGGTGTTTTTCCAAGGCAACAACTGTTTTATGGTATTTCCCATCCGGGTAGAACCGCCGGCCGCAAGGATCAGTATAGCTATGTTATGTTCTGTTTTACCCATTAAGTAGACCTGTACCTAGTCCGTTGTAGTCATATACTGCGCTGGGTTTTTTTCGAAACTCACCTTACAACCATCGCAACAAAAATATACATTCTCGCCTTGGTACTGTACAATATGTTTTGGGTTCTTTTTGGAAACGGGTACATTGCACACCGGATTAATATAGTATTCTTCGGCAAAGGCATCCGTACTCTTGGCATCTTTATTTTGGGGCACCGATTCTTTGGAAGTTTCTATCCCGGCCCTGTTCCTGAAATCATTGACAATGTCCGCCAAAATGCTAATGGCAACCTCACTGGCCAGTTTTGCATTCAAATTTAGCCCTACCGGACTTTTTAATTGGCTCACACGTTCTTTCTCCAAACCTTCGGAAATTAAATACTCCTTAACCCTTTCCGCTTTTTTCTTACTGGCCACAAACCCTACATACTCGGCAGGTGTTTTAAGAGCGTTCAAAACAGCTTGGTCATCATTCTCTCCTTGAGTGGTCACAATGATATAGCTGTTTTTAAAGTTTTTGATGGACCCAAAATCTATGGTTTCCAATACCTCAAAGGCCAGTGGAAAAATCGCATGGTCTACATCATTGGCCATGGCCGTCACCTTAAAGTCGGCCGTAGCGGCCAAAGCGACCAATTTTCTGGCAATGTTGGATTTGCCCACAACAATAACTTCCGCTTGTGGAAAAACAGGTTCTATAAGTAGTTCCACCGTACCTTCACTCTGACAAGACATAACATACTGTTTAAAATTGATTGAAGTACTTGTACCGCCGTTTGGGGATATTCGTACCCTTCTGTATCGCTTTGTTTTGATAACTTCAATGGCTTCCTTGATCACAATGCCCCGAACACAACCTCCCCCGATCCAGCCGATCAATTCCCCATTCTCCAAAATAAGGGCCTTATCCCCTATTTTTCCGGAGCTGGGAGCTTCACGGTCTACCACCTGGGCAATGGCAAAATTGAGACCCTTGTCCTGATATTCTTTAATTCTGGTAACCAATTCGCTAAACATCCATCAACAATTTTTCTAATTTTAAAAGACTATCCAAGTTATGGGCCGATTCAAAGGCGTCCAAATGTGGCATTACATTTACCATTCCTTGTTGTATAGGTTGATAATCCTTCATTCCTTTTAAGGGATTCAACCAAATCAAAGTCTTGCATTTTCCACGTATTGTACGAACAGCATCCCTAAGTTGTGGGACACTACCTGTTTCCAAACCATCACTAAGAATGACCACCACGTGTTTCTGACTTAAAAACCTATTGCCATATACCGATAGAAATTCAGTAAGCGATTCACCAATTTTGGTTCCGCTAGACCATGTTTGTACATTGCTACCGACCAATGCCAAAACCTTATTTTCGTTTTTATCACGTAACATGGGGGTCACATGGGTCAGATGCGTACTAAAGGTAAAAAATTCCAAGGCCTTAAAATACTTTTTTAACACCATAACGTAACGTAATAAATAGAAACTATAGGTATCCATGGAGCCGCTTACATCAAGAAGAAAAACCACTTTTCTTTTCTCTTTTCTCTTTTTCTTTAATGAAAGATCCAACATCATTCCTCCTTTTGGAATACTGTTCCTAACCGTTCGCCGAATGTCAATGGCTCCCCGATTACCGTGCTCCTGTCGTCTTCTAAAACGTATGCTCATTTGATGAAACAGTTCCTCTGCCAGTTCTTCCAACTTTTCCTTATCGGTAATATCAATTTTGGAAAAGTCGGTTCTTCTCAATCGGGTTGTTTCATTGGCGCCCTTGGTCTGTTTGGTTTCCTTCTCTTCTTCTTTTTTATAGTTTGGAAAGCTAGCACCTAAAAAAATTACGGAAGAAGCTTCTTTTTTATCCGTTTTTGGTTGTACCGGAATCTTCCTGTCTTCCAATTTTTCTTCATAATACCTACTCCAAAAACGTTGAAACATTTCATCAAAGCGATCAAATTGTTCTTTACGGGAACAATAAATGGCCTTTAAACTGTATTGAAATAATTTTCTATCCAACATATATCCCGACCGGGATATCTCAAAAGCTTCCTGCGTCTGCTGTGGGCTGAGGAAAAACTGACGTTCCCGACAATAAAAGATAAAGTCGACCAGTCTTTCCTTAAATGTTTTGTTCACCTCTATCAACATCGCCTCAATTAAGCATTCAATACAATTACATGATTTAAGTTTCCATAGGGTATAGAAACTCCTGCACCGTTTTACTTTTTACAAAATCAATATCGTCTTGATGCTTTAAAACACAACCAATCGTATTCTTTACGACAGCATCGGTTATATGCTTGGTATTTAATAAAAGTAAGGTTTTTGCCCAGTCCAATGATTCAGCAATTCCCGGCGGTTTATGCAAACTGGATTGTCTTAAATTATGGATAAAAGTGACCACCTGCGCGGCTAAATCTTCATCGATATGGGGCATCTTTTTTTGGATAATGGCAATTTCTTTTTGCTTGGAAGGGAAATCCACCCAATGGTACAGGCACCTACGCCTTAGGGCATCGCTAAGTTCCCTAGTTCTATTGGATGTGAGTATGACCATGGGTTTGGACAGGGCATTTATGGTTCCCAACTCTGGAATACTGATTTGAAAATCGGATAACAACTCCAACAAATAGGCTTCGAACTCTTCATCGGCCCTATCAATTTCATCGATTAACAAAACAACAGGTTTATCGGAACTAATAGATTGTAATAACGGGCGTTTAAGGATATACTCCATCCCAAAGATTTTATTCCCCAAGGCTCGCTTATCCTCTTGTTGTTCAAACAATTTAATGTGCAATAGTTGTTTCTGGTAATTCCACTCGTAGATTGTGGTATTCACATCCAAGCCTTCATAACATTGCAAACGAATAAGTGGTGTCTGTAAATGCTTTGCCAAAGTCTTGGCAACCATGGTTTTTCCAACCCCTGGACTGCCTTCCAACAATACGGGCTTTTCCAAATTTTGCAAAAGAAAAATAGCCGTGGCCAGTTCTTCTCCAAGAATATAATGATGCGATTCAAAGGCTTTTATGAGGTCGTTAATGGCCTTATTCAATAGAATATATATTTAAAATTATACTAATATGGCATTAAAGGGAATATCCTTTATACAAACAGCTACCTAAATTACTATGCGGATGCGGCCTCCTCGGCTTCTTTCAACTTTTTAGTGAAATTGGATACAAATTGTTTAAATAACTGATTGGAAACACTATGCACCAATCTAGAACCAAACTGGGCGATCTTACCATTGATGGTCACATCCATAATAGCATCGAGCTTTGATCCGCCCTCATCCGTTTTGGTAATATCCATGGACATTTTCATTTCTGCATTCCCATTTCCTTTAGCGTCCACACCGTTTCCCATCAACACAATTTTTTGGTTTTCGGCATCTATTTCATCATAAATGATATCCGCATTGTAATTCGCCCCTATGGGGCCAAACTTCATTCCCACCTTTCCCTTATAATGGTTTTCACCTACCTTTTCATCGACCGAAACACCGGGAACACAATCCATAACTTTTTCGGGGTCAATAAGATGTTCCCAGACCAATGGCGGGGCTTGGGCGACTTCAAAAGACTTTTCTAGTGTTGTTTTCATTTTCTAAAATATTTTATTCCTTTTAACTCCGGAAAATCCAATAATTACTGGCGCTATAAGGGCTATTTTTAATCGTTAAGCATGTGCCTGAATGGCTTCCCATACCTTTGCAGGTGTAATGGGGATATCCAAATGCTTTATACCTAAGGGGGACAAAGCGTCAATAATGGCATTGGCTATTGCCGGGGGAGCGCCCACCGTTGGTGATTCCGCTACCCCTTTGGCTCCCAATGGGTGGTGCGGAGAAGG
>JBCBZE010000007.1:0-32834 GCA_039815505.1 Bacteroidota bacterium
TAAAGAGGAAATCGTATCCAGTAGACTCAATAGTCTAAAAACCCTGCACAAAGCCCTCAAGGAAATTGATCATAGTGAGATAAATTCGTTTGTATCCGCTTCTGCCATAGGCTTATACCCTAATTCCCTATCCAATTTTTATAAAGAAGATGAACATCGCATCGATCAAAGCTTTTTAGGTAAAGTTACCAAGGCATGGGAGGAGGAGATAGATACTTTTGATACATTTAACTTTAACATAGTTAAAATAAGGATCGGTCTTGTGCTTTCCACTAAAGGTGGCGCCCTTCCGGAAATGGCAAAACCAATAAACAACTTTGTTGGGGCCGCTTTTGGTTCCGGTAATCAGTGGCAATCATGGATTCATGCCGATGATCTTGCAAGGATGTTCCTTTTTGTTTTGCAAAATGATCTACAAGGTGTTTTCAATGGAGTGGGCCCAAACCCGGTGACAAATTCCAAACTTACCAAGGAAATCGCCCAAGTGCTGAACAAACCGCTTTTTCTTCCCAACATCCCAAGATTTGTTATGAGGACCCTATTAGGTGAAATGTCTTATCTATTGTTCGCCAGTCAACGTGTTAGTAGTAAAAAGATCGAAGAAAAAGGTTTTGTTTTTGATTATCGCAATATTTGTAAGTCGCTAGAAAACCTATATTTGGAGAATAAGGGCCATAGCATACCTGAAAAAACATTCAACAAAGAATATGTATCCTAGGAACTAATTCAATACTTCAATAAATGTATTAAAAAATATCCCGTTAAAGACGGGATATTTTTTTTGTAAAAAATGGTGACATTTTGACATTTTTAAAGAATTGGCAGTACTTTTGCCTTCTTTAATTCTGAGTATTTAAAAGGTATACTAAATGAGTAAAAAAAGTAAGGTAGAAGAGATAGACGAAATTACTTCTGACGAACAGGTACAGGAAGATATGGATAATGTTACCGAGGAAGCGTTGGACGAACTAACAGTGGAAGAAAAACTTCAGGAAGAATTAGCTAAGGAAAAGGATAAGTTTTTGCGTCTTTTTGCGGAATTTGAAAATTATAAAAAGCGCACTTCCAAAGAACGTATGGAGCTTTTTAAAACCGCGGGACAAGAAGTGATCGTATCCCTATTGCCCGTTTTGGATGATTTTGACAGAGCCCTTAAGGAACTCTCCAAGTCAGATGATAAAGAAATGTTCAAAGGTGTGGAACTCATCCAAAATAAATTTAGTGAAACCCTTAAAACCAAGGGGCTACAAGAAATAAAGATAAAGCAGGGAGACGCTTTTGACGCAGAAGTCCATGATGCCATTACCCAGATACCTGCGCCCAATAAAAAGCTTAAGGGAAAGGTTTTGGACGTTGTTGAAAAAGGCTTTACACTCGGGGACAAAATTATAAGACACCCAAAAGTAGTAGTAGGGAATTAAAAATAGTTTATGAAGGAGGATTATTATGAAATATTGGGTGTTGGCAAAAGTGCCACTGCCGCCGAGATAAAGAAAGCGTATCGGAAGAAAGCGATAGAGTATCATCCGGATAAGAATCCCGGTGATACTAAAGCGGAGGAAATGTTCAAAAAAGCCGCGGAAGCTTATGAGGTATTGAGCGACCCTGATAAAAAGGCCCGCTATGATCAATACGGCCATGCTGCTTTCGAAGGCGGTGGTTTTGGAGGTGGCGGTATGAATATGGATGATATTTTCAGTCAGTTCGGTGATATTTTTGGTAGTGCTTTTGGAGGCGGTTTTAGCGGTTTTGGTGGTTTTGGTGGTGGCGGTCAACGAAGGGTAAAAGGTAGTAATCTAAGGATAAGGGTTAAGCTTACCCTAGCTGAAGTCGCCAATGGTGTAGAGAAAAAAGTAAAAGTCCGTAGAAAAAAACAAGCGTCCGGTGTAACCTATAAAACCTGTCCTACTTGTAATGGTGCCGGCCAGGTAACCAAAATTACCAATACAATTCTGGGGAGAATGCAAACAGCGGCGACCTGTAGTACATGTGGGGGTAGTGGTCAAATCTTGGATAAACGGCCCAACGATGCGGATTCTCAGGGATTAAAGGTGATAGAGGAAACCGTATCCATTAAAATTCCGGCCGGGGTAGAAGAGGGGATGCAGTTAAAAGTGCCCAATAAAGGAAACGAGGCACCCGGCAATGGAGTGCCGGGAGACCTTCTGGTAGCCATAGAGACCGAAGATCATGCAACCTTAAAGCGAGAAGGGGATAACTTGCATTATGATCTTTACATAAGTATTTCTGAGGCTGTTTTAGGTACTTCAAAGGAAATAGATGCCGTTACGGGAAAAGTGAGGATAAAATTGGAGCCCGGTATCCAATCCGGTAAAATACTTCGATTACGTGGTAAGGGAATATCCAGTATTAACGGTTATGGTAGCGGAGACCTATTGGTCCACGTTAATGTTTGGACACCAAAAGAGCTGAACAAGGAGCAAAAAGACTTTTTTGAACGGATGCAGGGTGATGGAAACTTTGAACCAAGGCCTGAAAAATCGGATAAGTCGTTCTTTGAAAAAGTTAAAGATATGTTCTCATAACGAAATTAAGTTTCCTTTTTAAATAAAAAACGTATATTTGGTTTAATATTGGGAAACCAATATTAATTTTCTTTTTCATAGCAATTTTTTTCCCATCCTTAATCTTTTTAAGGGTGGGTTTTGTTTTTTAATGGATTCCCTGTCCCTATCGACTTCTAAAAATCAAAATCGCCTCATATGTCAATATTTCCATATTTTGAAGTCTATGCGTTATCCATTTAAGCTTTATTTTTAGTCCAATCCTATGCTTTGGTAATTGGAGGTGATAAACGGTAACTGCCTATACCAGTTATATTTTACCTATTTCGTTAAATTCATAATCGTACATTTTCAGTTCATTTCATATAAAACAGGATGTCTTTTAAAGCATTTCTATATCTTTGGCAAAATTGCTTACATGGACAATATTTTGGTCACTAAGGAGGTCACCAAACAGTATGGAAACTACCTTGCGCTCAACAAAGTTTCCTTGGAAATCCCAAAGAATAGTATTTACGGACTTTTAGGTCCTAACGGTGCTGGAAAAACTACGCTTATACGGATAATCAACCAAATCACCTTTCCCGATAAGGGCGAGGTATATTTTGACGGAGAACCTTTACAGGGCCATCATATTGCCATGATAGGCTATTTGCCTGAGGAAAGGGGACTCTATAAGAGTATGAAGGTTGGAGAGCAAGCTTTGTATTTGGCGCAGTTAAAAGGATTGAACAAATCTGAGGCCAAGAGGAGATTGAAGATTTGGTTCGATAAATTTGAAATTGGGGATTGGTGGAATAAGAAAGTGCAGGAACTGTCCAAAGGAATGGCACAGAAGATACAATTTATAGTTACCGTACTGCATGAACCCAAACTTTTAATTTTTGACGAACCGTTTAGCGGGTTCGACCCTATAAATGCCAATATCATAAAGGACGAAATCCTTAAACTTAAGGATAATGGGGCATCTATTATATTTTCCACACACAGAATGGAATCTGTTGAAGAGCTGTGCGAGTATATTGCATTGATTCATGAATCTGAAAAAATATTGGATGGAAAATTGTCCGATATCAAAAAAGAGTATAAGAACAATATTTTTACGGTAGGACTGGAGGTAAAAAACGGAGATACCTTATCAAAGGAGCTTTCGGATAAATTCCATGTAAAATCATCCAGTTTCGATGCTGTTACCGGGCAGTTGGACCTAATGGTACAATTGCCGTCCGATGATACAAGGAATCTACTGGACCAACTATCTTCAAAAGCCAAGATCAATCATTTTGTGGAGACCATACCTTCGGCTAATGATATATTTATACAAACAGTTCAAAACAAGGGTAAGGATGAATAAACTGGGACTTATTATAAAAAGGGAATATTTGGCCAAGGTTCGCAATAGATCCTTTGTTATTATGACTTTCTTGAGCCCCATTTTAATGGTGGGTATGGTGGTGCTCATTGTATATTTAACGAAGGTGAACGATAGTGAAAAAAGAATTATTTCCGTTTTAAACGAGAGTAATTACTTTTCCAATGATTTTATCACCACAGAGAGTACATCCTATGTAAACTTCAAGGATATCGATTTAAAAACAGCAAAAGACTCAACAGCAAATATGGGCTATTACGGCCTTTTACATATTCCTAATGAGAAAGATTTGGAAACGGTTGCCGAGCGTTCTTTTTTCTTTACCAAAGAAGCACCCAGTACGTCCACATTGGACAAATTGGAATCTATTTTTCAAGAACGCTTAAAGCAAAGAAAATTATTGAACCTAGGGGTTTCCAGCGAGGAGTTTGCTGCTATGGACGATGCCTACGAGATGAATACGGCCACCTTTGCCGGACAACAAAATTTAAAGGGTATCAATGAGATAAAGGCATTTATTGGTGGTGGCTTTGGTTATTTGATCATGATGTTTATAATTATTTATGGTGGCTTTGTAATGCGCAGCGTGATAGAAGAAAAGACAAGTAGGATCATAGAGGTAATTATATCTTCCGTTAAACCTTTTCAATTAATGCTTGGTAAGATTATTGGAACTTCTTTGGCGGGAATTACGCAATTTGCCATTTGGATAGTATCCGCAGTACTTTTGTTGACCCTTGTACTGGTAATTTTTGACATTGATCCGCAAAGTGTGGGTGCGGTGTCAAGTCTGCCCACGGGTACTTCTGCGAACATTGCACCTACAACCCCCAGTGTTGATTCTATACAGTTATATGCCAATGAACTTTTAAATATCCCTTGGGCAACATTGATTGGTTTTTTTATCATCTACTTTATGCTTGGCTACCTCATTTATAGTTCTATCTATGCTGCTATTGGGGCTGCGGTGGATAACGAGACGGATACCCAACAGTTTATATTCCCCATTATTCTTCCCTTGATGTTGGCTATTTATGTAGGTTTCTTTTCTGTTTTTGGCAATCCGCACGGACCTATCGCCGTAGGGTTTTCTTTGTTTCCCCTAACCTCGCCCATTGTAATGCTTATGCGTTTACCCGGAGGTATAGGTGAAGGCGGAGTTCCCCTTTGGCAGCTTTTAACATCTATTGTGTTGTTGATTGTTTCTTTTTTGGGTATTGTATGGTTAGCGGCCAAGATTTATCGCGTAGGCATTTTGATGTACGGAAAAAAGCCTAGCTATAAGGAACTGTATAAATGGTTAAGATATTGATATGGAAAGGTTACAGGATATTTTCTCGGCGATAAAGAGCTTTTTGCAATATAAGATATACGATAGCGATGATATACACATCACTATAGGAACGCTGCTCACCATTATCGTTGCTTTGATAATAATAACCTATACGTTAAGGCTTGTTCGCCGTTTGGTGACCGCTAAATTACCAGAAGAGGACAAAAATAAATTTGAGAGTATTTTCGGTTTCCTAAAATACCTTTTTTACATATTGATCGTAGTAACGATACTGCATTCCTCCGGGGTTAATTTAACCGTACTTCTTACTGCTTCCGCCGCTCTTTTTGTTGGGTTGGGCTTTGCTTTGCAATACCTGTTTCAAGATATTATTTCGGGAATTTTGATTATTCTGGACCAATCCTTGCACGTTGGTGATATTATCGAGGTGGAAGGTAAAGTGGGTAGGGTCTTTGAAATCCGCCTACGGACTACCAGGGCGCTTACAAGGGATGACAAAGTAATTGTAATCCCCAACCATAAATTTTTAACCGATAGTATTTATAATTATACCCAAAACCATAAAACTACCCGGGAGAGTGTTAAGGTAGGAGTTGCCTATGGCAGCGATGTGCAGTTGGTCACTAAAATTTTGGAAGAAGTGGCTCAATCACAGAAAAGTGTTTTAAAAAGCCCAAAACCCTTTATTTTATTTGAGGATTTCGGTGATTCCGCCCTTTTGTTCGCCCTAAATTATTATATCTCCGATAGTTTCTCCGATCCAAAAATAAAAAGCGAAATGCGGTATAAAATAGAAGCCAAATTTAGAGAGCACAATATTACCATTCCTTTTCCGCAAAGGGATGTACACGTATATGGACAACAAATAAACGCACGGACAGAATAGTTTCCAGGAAGATTACCGATATACATGATAAAGCACTTAGGTGGTTATTTGTTTTTTTTGTTTGCAATCGCAAATTGCTTTTCCCAAAGTGGGGACCTCTTAAGGGCGGAATATACCTTGGTCCCCGAAAACGATTCTGGCGTACGAACGTCAAGGTATCGGTTTTTAGCAAATGTCCCCATAAAGCTAAACGAGAATGCCCTGCTAATCACAGGTGCGGAATACAGTACCGTGGATTTGGATATTTCTACCGATTTGCCATTTGATAAACGGGAACTCGAAAGACTTCGCATTGTTGATCTAAATTTAGGTTATGTGGTTAAATTTGCGCCCGAATGGCGGTTTATCGGTATTCTTACCCCAAGATTGGCGTCTAATTTTATTGAGGGTGTGGAGAGTAATGATTTTAGATTAAATATAACGACCTCTGCCTTACAGGACAAAAGAGATGTCGATAAACCATATCGATTACTTTTGGGATTGACCTTTAATAGTGCTACCGGATTACCGTTTCCATTACCGTTGGTTAGATACGAAAGAAGGTTCCGGCCCAATTGGTCCTTTGCTCTGGGAATTCCAAGAACACACCTAAGGTACCATCTTAAGAAACATACCTTTCAACTGGGTGCATTGTTAGATGGTTATTTTATAAACTTACAAGATGATATTGTACTTTCCGGAGATGCTTTAGGGTCTACGGTTTCCTTATCCGCAGTGGTGGGAACTGTGGGATATCAGTATAATTTCACCGATATCATTTCTTTTTATGGTTTTGTGGGGTACTCTTTTGCACAAGGTACTGTCCTAAGAAATGATCAACGGGATAATGTTTTTACATTAAATGATCAAGGAAATATTTATTTTAGAACTGGATTTAAGATAGCAATTTTTTAAAAAGTTTAAGATATGTCAAGAATATTGGTAATAGAAGATGAGTCGGCCATCAGAAGGGTTTTGGTAAAAATACTTTCGGAAGAGAATGATGCGTATCAAGTAAGCGAGGCCGAGGATGGACTAAAAGGATTGGAAATTATCAAGAAAGAAGATTTTGACCTTGTGCTTTGCGATATAAAGATGCCCAAAATGGATGGGGTAGAAGTTCTAGAGGCAGCGAGAAATGTAAAGCCTGAAATACCTTTTATAATGATATCGGGGCATGGTGATTTGGATACGGCCGTAAACACAATGCGCTTGGGCGCCTTTGACTATATTTCCAAGCCACCTGACCTCAATAGGCTGTTAACTACCGTAAGAAATGCCTTGGATAGAAAAGAGCTGGTGGTGGAAAACAAGATATTGAAGAAGAAGGTGAGCAAGAATTATGAAATGATCGGCACCAGTAAGGAGATTACCAACATTAAGGATATCATAGAAAAAGTAGCCCCTACGGATGCCAGGGTCTTGATTACAGGTTCCAATGGAACGGGAAAAGAACTGGTAGCACATTGGATACATGAAAAGAGTCAACGTGTTAAGGCTCCATTTATAGAAGTGAATTGTGCCGCCATACCTTCCGAACTCATAGAAAGTGAGTTGTTCGGACATGTAAAAGGTGCGTTTACCTCAGCTGTACGGGACCGTGCCGGAAAGTTCGAAGCTGCCAATAAAGGTACTATTTTTCTAGATGAGATCGGTGATATGAGCCTATCCGCCCAGGCCAAGGTTTTAAGGGCATTACAGGAGAATAAAATTTCCAGGGTTGGGACAGACAAGGATATTAAGGTAGACGTACGGGTAGTTGCCGCTACAAATAAAAATTTGAAAAAAGAGATTGAAGAAGGCAGGTTTAGGGAAGATCTATACCATAGATTGGCCGTTATTCTTATAAAAGTGCCCGCTTTGAACGATAGAAGGGATGACATCCCTTTGCTGATTGCCCATTTTTCGAAAAAAATAGCCTCGGAACAAGGAAATGCGGCTAAAACTTTTTCCAATAAGGCCATCACTTTGTTAAAAGGATATGACTGGACCGGGAACATAAGGGAACTTCGTAATGTAGTGGAACGCCTAATTATCCTAGGTGGTACCGAGGTTACCGAACAGGATGTAAAGCTTTTTGCCAGTAAGTAATAACTAGTTGCATTCCTCCAATTTCAACAGGGCTTCCGCTACAATTTCCTTTGTTCTTAGATTGTAGTATTTCTTAGCCTCCGTTAAGTTGGGCTTTAAAAGCTCTTGCTCACAATGATCGTATATTTTTTGTGAAAAAGAGAGCGCTTCCTCACAAGCCACCGACTGCACGACTTCTTCCAACGAGTTTTCGAAGTTTATTAAGGTCTTATCTATCCGTTCATGCAGCAATCTGCCCTTGGGTTGCTTCATGGCTTTTCTTTCCGCTTCGGACGACTTTGTATTCATCGTAAGGACATCACTTGAATATCTACTGTTATGAAGGTGATGTTTTTCAATGGCCTCCAAACTTCCAAGTTCATTCTCCAAGGCCCTTTTCAGCAAGATTTTAGCCCCATCCAAAGAAGTGGTCCTAGTAGCTCTTTTAAGGTTATCCAGCCCCTCATAAATATTCTTTAAGGCGTAGTCGCAACCACAGGCCTCAAATTGTTTTTTGGATTTTTCTATGGCATTAAGCGCTTTATAGGCAAAAAAACGTGAACTGTTTAGGTTATCCGCGTCAATGGCCCTTTGTGTCTGTGATTTTACGTAATCGATGTTAGACCCTGCATACTTGCATGCAGCATCGAGCTCGGAATCAAAGGAAGTAAGTGTCAGAAAAAGTGGTGCAAATAGCACAAAGTGATGTGTTTTCATGACATAAAGAGTTGATTAAGTACTGTTTAAGATTTGGCGAAGTAAAGATAATGAGGGGAATTCCACTACAGATATTTTTTCGATGAAATACGGGAACAATCCATGTTCTTGGATGAATTGATATTTTTTTAGGGTCAAAGCTCATTTTTTTTTAACAAAAAGTCCTTTCAACGATAAAATGGTATATATTAAGGTCATGAATACAGTGCATACAAAGGCCTATACGGCAACGGAAACGATGAAATTGTCCGATTTTGATACGTTTAACGACCTTAACGCGTCCGATAAGGATTTAAAAAAAGGGTTGGAAAGGATAAGGGAAGATTTGGGAGAATTTCAAGACACCCTTTACGCGCATAGTAAATATGGGGTCCTGGTTTGTTTACAGGGGATGGATACCGCTGGAAAGGATAGTCTTATAAGGGAAGTATTCAAGGACTTTAATGCGCGTGGGGTGGTGGTACATAGTTTTAAGGTGCCTACGGAACTCGAACGAAAGCATGATTATATGTGGAGGCATTATATCGCTTTACCACCCAAAGGCAAGTTTGGGGTGTTTAATCGTACGCATTATGAGAATGTGTTGGTCACAAGGGTACATCCGGAATACCTCTTGGCAGAAAACATGCCGGATGTCAACAGTGTTGAAGACGTAGACCAAGATTTTTGGGATAGACGTTTTGAACGTATCAATAATTTTGAAAAACATATAGCAGAGAACGGTATGATTGTTTTTAAGTTCTTCCTTCATCTTTCCAAAGAAGAGCAAAGAAAACGTTTGTTGCGAAGATTGGAGATACAGGAAAAACATTGGAAATTTTCTCCTGGGGATTTAAAAGAACGTAAACTATGGGGCAGGTATCAAGAATGTTATGAGGAGGCCATTCGTAAAACATCAAAACCCCACGCACCTTGGTACGTTATTCCTGCCGATAATAAAAAGGCAGCTCGTGTCATAGTGGCATCAATTATGTTACAAGAGTTAAAAAAATATAAAGATATCGTGGAACCTGAACTTGATGATAAAATAAAGGCTAATTTAGAGGAGTATAAAAATCAACTGGAAAACGAATAGGAATGAATAAAATATGGATAGTACTGCTTTTGATAGCTGCACATGCTTTTCCCCAGGCCGAGGATGATAAACAAATTAAAGCGATCTACGATGCAGCTTTGACCAACGGGAAGGCATATGACTGGCTAAATTATCTATCCAATCAAATCGGTGGCAGGTTATCCGGTTCCGTACAGGCCGAACAGGCCGTTCAGTATACTAAATCGCAATTGGACTCTTTGGGATTGGATCGTGTATGGTTGCAGCCGGTCATGGTACCCAAGTGGGTACGTGGTACGCCCGAATTTGCCTATATAGAGAGTACACCTGGCATTACCAACAATATACCCATCTGTGCCTTGGGCGGTTCCGTGGCTACACCGGTCGGGGGTATTAAGGCCAATGTGATAGAGGTAAAGGGTATAGAAGAGTTAAAAACTTTGGGTAAGGAAAAATTGGAAGGTAAGATCGTGTTTTTCAACAGACCTATGGACCCTACGCTTATCAGCACTTTTAGTGCGTACTCAGGATGTGTGGACCAACGTTATTCCGGAGCTGCCGAAGCAGGTAAATATGGAGCTCTTGGTATTGTTGTGCGCTCCATGAATCTTAGATTGGACGACCTTCCGCATACGGGATCCATGAGTTATGGGGATACTCCTGTAAGTGAGCGGATTCCAGCTGCCGCAATAAGCACCAATGCCGCTGAACTTTTAAGCGTTACCCTGAGATTAAATCCGGAGATAAAATTGTTTTTTAAGCAAAGCTGCCAACAATTGGATGATGTTGAATCTTATAATGTCATTGGCGAGATCAAGGGTAGCACTTACCCAAATGAGGTAATGATAGTGGGAGGGCATTTAGACTCTTGGGATTTAGGAGATGGCTCTCATGACGATGGTGCCGGTTGCGTTCAAAGTATGGATGTACTTCGATTATTAAAAATCTCGGGATATAAACCAAAACGTACGTTAAGGGTAGTGTTGTTTATGAACGAAGAAAATGGTCTTCGGGGCGGTAATAAATATGCCGAAGTTGCAAAGAGTAAAAATGAAAATCATGTGTTTGCCTTGGAAAGTGATGCGGGCGGGTTTACACCAAGAGGGTTTTCTTTTGATTGCTCGGATGCCAATTTTGAACAGGTACTATCATGGAAGAAATTATTTGAGCCATATCTCATACATCTGTTTATTAAAGGTGGAAGCGGAGCAGACATAGGCCCTTTGAAAAATGATGATATGGTATTGGCCGGCTTAAGACCAGATTCTCAACGTTACTTTGACCATCATCATGCGGAGAATGATACTTTTGAACATGTAAATAAGCGGGAATTGGAACTTGGGGCCGCCACTATGGCCAGTTTAGTCTATCTTTTTGATAAATATGGAATAGTTGCTCCCACCAAAATAAAAGGGTAATCAGCTTTTTTCTTTTGTATATTACTCTTGGTGTCCTTTAAATTCAGGGCACCCTTTATATTGTTAGACCCGGAACAAATTCCTACCTTTGCGCCTCATAAAAAAACGCAAAATGCAAGAAGGAATCTACGCAAAGTTCAATACCTCCAAAGGAGAAATTTTAGTAAAGCTTACTTATGATAAAACCCCGGGAACAGTTGGTAATTTTGTTGCCTTGGCCGAGGGAAATCTAGAGAACAAAATTAAGCCCCAGGGAACCCCATATTATAATGGATTGAATTTCCATAGGGTTATTCCCGATTTCATGATCCAGGGCGGTTGCCCTCAAGGCACCGGTACCGGTGATCCAGGATATAAATTCGATGACGAATTTCATCCAGAACTTACACATTCGGGACCTGGTGTACTCTCTATGGCCAATGCCGGACCAGGGACCAATGGAAGTCAGTTTTTTATAACCCATGTTGCAACACCTTGGTTAGATAATAAACATACTGTTTTTGGACACGTTGAAAACGGTCAGGAAGTAGTCGATACCATTGCCCAGGGCGATGCATTGGAAAGTCTGGAAATCATTAGGGTAGGTGATGATGCCGAGGCGTGGAATGCCATTGATGCGTTTAAAACTTTTGAAAGCTCTAAGGAGAAAAGGCTGGCGGAGGAAAAGGCCAGAGCTATAGCGGAACTGGAAAAAATAGCAGCTGGTTTTGACGAGACGGCGAGCGGACTTCGTTATAAGATTATACAGAAAGGTGACGGTCCTAAAGCAGAAAAAGGGAAAACAGTATCCGTACACTATGAAGGGGCCTTGATCAATGGTCAGGTATTCGATTCTTCGTACAAAAGAAATGAACCAATAGATTTTCAATTGGGTGTGGGACAAGTAATTTCTGGTTGGGACGAGGGTATAGGCCTACTTCAAGTTGGGGATAAGGCCCGTTTTGTGATTCCTTCCGATTTGGCCTATGGAAGTGCTGGTGCCGGTGGAGTTATACCACCGGATGCCATATTGATCTTTGATGTAGAATTAATGGGGATAAAGTAAGGATATTCGTAATTAATCAACAGGTTAAAGGCTAAATCCCTTTGTGATAAATAAAAAAGACGCTGTTTCTACAGGGTCTTTTTTTATTTGGACTTATTTATACTACCCAACAAAAGCAATGCATTGATAACCAAAAGAGCAAAAAGAATAACAAAAAAAGTGGTCATAGTATAGTGGATGAGGTTGTTAAGCAAAAACCTTTCTATATACCTAAAACACTTCGGGTACTAAAAACCCTACCTTCTTTTTAATGTCTGTCGTTATGGTTGATACTAAGCACCAGCAAGAAAGCATTAATGGCAAGTAGCCCTGACAGAATTACCAAAAACGTAATCATAACAGCGTTTATTTATGGTGGGGTAGTAAGTATTGTTCAACCTTTAGATGAATAAAGTATAAAAGGTTGCGCAAAAGTTCAACAAAGTTATAAATTAACGCTTACACTGATGGACATAAAAAAAGCCCTGACCATATGGTCAGGGCTTGAGTCTTATAAAAAAGTTTAATCGTCTCTACCTAGTCTACTACTTTCACATTAACGGCGTTCAATCCTTTTTTACCTTGTTGTAGTTCAAATTCTACAACGTCACCTTCGCGTACTTCGTCAATTAAGCCAGAAATGTGTACAAAGTGATCTGTTTCTGAACCATCTTCAGTGATAAAACCATAACCTTTGGAATCGTTGAAGAATTTTACTGTTCCTTTACTCATAATACTAAAATTAAAATAATTAAATATAAGTTGCAAAGATAATGCTAAAATATTGGAAATTAAGATTTTTGGACTTTTTATTTCTTGATGTACTATTACGAAAGCTAATTAGTACGCTGTTTCATTGGCAGGTGCATCATTTTGTACATTCCTTTATTCTATATGAACTTTTGATATCTTTAATCTATGAATTCCATTAAATCCTATAATACTTTTTCGGAATTGTACAATGATGAGGAATTGGGGAAAACCATTTCCCAAGATTCGGATTTTACCATTCATCGTTTGGAGAAGGTGCATCAACGACCAACGAAATCCCCGACTTTTAGGGCCAATTATTATTCTTTTGTGATGATAAGTGATGGGAATACCAGCTATACCATTGATAACAAGGAGTTTCCTACCAAGCCCAAAACCCTTTATTTTACAAACCCTGGACATCTAAAATCCTTCCATATTAAGGAAGTCAGTCAAGGTTTTTTAATTACAGTGTCCGAAAATTTTTTAAAGGAGTATATACATACCAATGTTTTTGATGAATTCTCCTTTTTGTTGACCGAGATTGTGCCACCATGCTATCTGAGTGAAAAACGCTTTAAAGAACTGCATCATTTAGCAGAACAAATTCTCATAGAGCAACATAAGGAAACAACGCTAAAAAATAAAATAGTCAGTTCTCTTTTTATGGTATTTCTGTTGAAAGTAAAAGAATATTTACTCAACGATCGTAACTTTAAAATAGAATATGATAGAGATTCTGAAATTGTAAATCAGTTTAAAAAGGATTTGGAACTATCGTTCAGGAAACTACTCTCCAATCCAAGTTTTGAAAAAGAAATTCCCCAAGTACAACATTTTGCCATGCTACAACATTTAAACCCAAGCTATTTCAGTACGGTGGTAAGAACCAAGACCGGTAGAACGGCCAATCATTGGATCGCGGATAAAGTGGTTTCCGAAGGGAAAGCTTTATTGATAAAATCAAAAAAACCAATAAAGGAAATTGCATATTCACTGGGTTTTCACGAAGCCACTCATTTTTCTAAGTTTTTTAAAAAATATACCGGTGTTTCCCCTTTGACCTATCGAAAACAGCATTGAAAGGCTTAACCCTAAAAAATGTACCCTTCTTTCTAACATAAGTGTCTTTATTCGCCTTTAGGTAATCTTCACCTTTGTCCTGTAGAAAATATAAACTTAAAATCAGGATAATATGAAAACCTTAGAAAACCAGCCCGAAAGTCTGGCGGGCAAAATCGCATTGATAACAGGAGGCAGTAGGGGTTTAGGAAAAGAAATGGCCTTACGCCTAGCGGAAAGGGGAGCGGATGTTATTATTACGTATCGGTCAAATATTACGGCGGCCCAGGAAACAGTTGTTGCCATAAAGGCCAAAGGAAATAATGCATTTGCTTTAAAGTTGGATACGGGTATGGTTAATTCTTTTGATTCTTTTTTTCAGGAACTTGGGAAAGAGCTAAGATCTCAATGGAATGCGAAAAAAATAGATATTTTGGTAAATAATGCCGGAATTATACCACAAGCGCCTATAGCCAGTATGGATGAGAAAACGTTTGACCTTGTGACCAACATTCAGTATAAGGGTGTTTTCTTTCTTACCCAAAAAGCTTTGGGTCTTTTAAAAGACGGGGGTAGGATTATAAACGTTTCCACTGGTTTGGCAAGATTTAGTCTCCCGGGGCATGCAGCCTATGCGGCAGCTAAAAGTGCCGTGGAAACTTTTACCCGCTATTTGGCCAAGGAGTTAGGTCTGCGAAAAATAACGGTAAACGTTGTGGCACCAGGGGCCATTAACACAGATGTAAACCGTGAGGCTTTTAAAAACCCCCAGGTGTCCGGATTTATCTCGCAGATGACCGCTTTAGGTAGGGTTGGAGAGTCAGAGGATATAGGTGGTGTTGTTGCTTTTTTGGCCACTGATGATGCCAAATGGATAACCGGGCAACGAATCGAGGTATCCGGGGGCATGTTTCTATAATACTAAAATCACGGCATATAAAAAGCCTCCAGATCTGGAGGCTTTTTTTGTATGTTAAAGGAACTTAAAGTCCTTAAGCCGTGGGATCTGGTGTCATACGTAAATAAGGCTTTACCTCTTCCACACCTTTAACAAATAATTTCTTGGCTTCTTCGGTGGGAATAGAAGGACTCACTACCACATCCTGTCCATGTTCCCAGTTGGCAGGGGTAGCTACTTTATGATAAGCCGTTAACTGCAAGGAATCCACTACCCTTAGCAATTCATAGAAATTACGCCCCGTAGAAGCTGGATAGGTAAGAATTAGTTTTACAGATTTATCCGGTGCTATGATATACACGGAACGTACGGTAAGATTATTGTCCGCATTGGGATGTATCATATCGTACAAATTGGCCACTTTTTTTTCCTCATCGGCAATAATGGGAAAGTTCACCGTAGTATGCTGGGTTTCATTAATATCCTTGATCCATTCCGCATGGGATGCTGCACCATCAACACTTAATGCGATCATCTTTACGTTGCGCTTTTCAAATTCGTCCTTAAACTTTGCAGCGGTGCCCAACTCCGTGGTGCAAACAGGCGTAAAATCGGCCGGATGCGAAAATAATATTCCCCATCCATCGCCTAAATAATCATAAAAGTTAAGCGTTCCCATCGAAGTTTCAGCGGTAAAGTCGGGTGCGGTATCACCCAATCGTATTGTTGCCATATATGTAATTTTTAAGTTGAAAAATGAAATTAAGTGCCTCTTGAACACTGTGGACCTACAAAATTAATGGATTCACTAGTATCGCAGTTTTTTTTTGGTTAAAACTCTATTAAAGTTTTGATTCGGAAACATCATAGGATACTTGTTCTTTACTATTTTTATAGTATGGAAAATTCAACCTTGGAACAATTGCGTTACCCCATTGGAAAATTTCAGACTCCCAAAATTATTACGGAAGTGCTTATTACCGAGTGGATCAATACTTTGGAAACCCTGCCCCGTCGACTAGACCATATGGTAACCAGGTTATCTATGGAACAATTGGAAACACCTTATAGGCCAATGGGTTGGACGGTGCGGCAGTTAATTCATCACATCTCGGATAGCCACCACCATAGCTACATACGTTTTAAATGGGCACTTACTGAAGATAAACCAGTAATAAAACCATATGACGAGAAAGGGTGGTCGGATCTTTTTGACTCAAAGACGGCTCCCATACAACTCTCTTTGGAACATTTGAAGGCCGTGCACGCCAAATTGGTGTATCTGCTAAAAGGTCTAACTTCCTCGGATTTGGATAGGGAATTTGTGCACCCTGACGGAAATGTGGTGACTACGGTAAAGGAAAATATTGGAAGATATGCTTGGCATGGGAGCCATCATTTTGCACATATAGAAAATTTGTTAAAAAGAGAAGGTTGGATTTAATATGATTTTTGGTCAGTGGGGACTTGGCATATATCTATTTTTTTTCTCCACCCTCAGGACCATAAAAGATGACCCAAGTGGAAAAATCATCGGTAAAGTTTTCAAAACGGTGCTCCGTACCTGCTGGTACAAACAGAAAATCCCCTGGAGCGAAAGTAGTCCGTACCCCATCGTTTAGAAACTCTCCCGTCCCTGTCGTTACCACGTAGACTTCATCTCTTGAATGGGGCTGTTGCAAATCTACTTTTTCAGGTTTATATATTTCGATGGAAAGCGTACCGTGTTCAAAAAGATTTAGAAATGGCGAATCGCTTTTTGCCAATTGGGCCAAGGCATCGATCTTACTTATTTTCATATATCTTTTTATTTGGTAGGTATTGGTAAGTTGTGCATTCTTAGAAAGGAAAGCTTATCCCAGTATCCTCTTTGGAAAACTATTTTATTATCGATTACATGAAAAAATCCACAACCCCGTAATCCCAAAGGGTCTTTCCATTCTAAAATGGCCCATTCACCATCTTCATAGATATGCTCAATGATACAAGTCATATGTGCACTATCGAATTCGGTTTTGAACATCTTCCCTATAGCCTGTTTTCCTTTAACGGGATCTGTATTGACTTGATGGTTTACAGCTTCGGAATGATAAAGTTCCGCCAAGGCCTCCGAATTTTGCTCATTGAACAATTCCACCCATTTTCCTATCAATTCCTTTGGTTTCATATCTTAAGGAAATCTTTTTGGTTCTCCGTGTATCTATTTCCATTTAATATTGCATCCTATACTAGGCTTTTGTAAGGGATCCACTTCTTCCCCTTGCAATAGGGCATCCATGGCTTTTCGCAAGTTGTTTCCGGTAACAGGGATGCCATTTCCTGGTCTGGAATCATCCAATTGCCCACGATAAACTAATGCCAACTTGCTGTTAAATAGATAAAAATCCGGTGTACATGCCGCATCGTAAGCTTTAGCGGTTTCCTGTGTTTCATCATACAGATATGGAAAGATATACCCCTCTTGTTCAGCTACTTGTTTCATTAAGTATGGGGCGTCTTGAGGATAATTTTCAATATCATTACTAGAAATGGCAATAAAACTTATTCCTTGGGGCTTATATTCTTTTGCTAATTTAGATATCTCTGGATTTACATGGATAACAAACGGACAATGATTACATATAAACATTACTAAGGTGCCTTTTTCACCTTTCAAGGATTCCAACCCCATTTTTGTGTTGGTGACTGCATCCGTAAGACTAAAATCGGGTGCCTTGGTCCCTAAGGACAGCATATTACTGGGTGTCATTGCCATTTTCTTTACTTTGTTATAAAGTTAAAAATGTATTGTTGATTTTCCTTAAAAAATAATGGAATTTACATCATATTACCAAAGAAAATAGCATTCATCAATAGTTTGTTGGTACCATACCAAAACGCCCTAAAATTAGTGTTATCGGTAAAAACCATGACTCTTCCTTTGCCCATTCGCCTTACTTGAAAGGGTACCGTATTTTTTAAAAGCGCTAAATTTTCTTCAGAAATATAACCGCTTAACAGCGGAGCATTGGTATAGGTGATGGGATTGTTATAGCTATTCTTATGAGGTTCTATGAACGTATTGGTATTTCTGAAGATGGGCAAACTTTTGTTTTTATACCCATAGCTAATGGGGTGCGAGCGATCTATTACAGTTTCAAAAATTGCCCCGCCGGTAACTTGTGCCCCGTTAAAATCCCTCTTTTGTTCAAAGGAAATATTTTTGGCTACCAAAGTATCCTTTTTAAAAGACAGCTTCATCAATTCATGCTGATTGAACCACTCCGCCATATTTCTATAACCGATCAATGTACCCCCGTTCTTCACCCAATTCTTTAACTTATCGGCGGTTTCCTTGCTTAGTGCACTTCCCCTCCAGCCGCTGGGAAGTATTATATCCGTATATCTGCTCAAATCCACCCCGTCAAGATAGTCAGAATCAATTTTAGTAATCTTCATTTGATAACGGGTATCAAAAAGATGCCATATCTCACCAGCATCATAAGATCGTACCCCACTGCCTACCAAAACCGCTACTTGTTGTTTTTTTACAGGGTCAAAATCATTACTTCCCAAATCAATACCTTTTGTAAGCCCGGTACTTACGGCTGTAATTTGTATTTTACTTTCCTTGGCTACCTGCGATAAAAAATCATACAATGCCTTAGGGCCCAATTCCTGGTTTTGGACTGGGATCATAATGGTACCATAATCGTATTTCCTTCCTTCCACGGTAAAGGGTGACTTGGCTACTTTTACCCGTAATCCTCTGTTGACTATGCTGTTCAAAGCTTTTGGAGTATAGTATTCGTGCCATTCAAAGAGATACGCATATGCGCTTTGGTTGTCCACTTTGCCCGTTAAGGGGGCAAAGTTGGTTATTTCTGGGCCGGCATTTGCCAAAGAACTTACTTCCGAATAATCCAGATTAAAGGCTAAAGGTAAGGTCCAAGCGGATACATCGTAGAAAAGGCTGTCCGTAAAGGCGGTGCGTTTTTCGAACATCGCTTTGATCAAGCGATGGTTTTTTTGGTTCGTGGGTACCACATAACTATTTTCCTTAGTGTAGGATTTTCCATTGATGGTGACATCATTGGACAATTCATGGAACTTAATTTTATGGCGATGTAATACTTCTGCCAAATGCCATGCCTTGGCAGCATCTTTGCTATCGCCAAAAACGATGGCCTTTGTTCTGCTTTTAGCTGCTTCGTCGACGGCGTTTCTGTAGAAATCACGTTGATATTTTAAGATTCTGACCCGCATGTTGTTGGCAGCTTCAATGGTGGATATGGCCGTGGTGAACTGATTGCGAATGGTAAACGGAAAGGTAAGGATACCGTTTTCACTCTCTTGAATATGCCCCCTTGAACTTCCTTGTTCAAAAAGGATACCGATACCACCATTTACATCCGGAAAGGTGGAACCTTTCCCATAATAATAATCGTCATAATTTTCTTCTGAATAATAGAGAGAACCTATCCTGTCCAAGGCTTTAGCGTGATACGTGCCGATTTCTGCTGTAAGCTCTTGGTTGATTTTTGGAGTTAGCGGATGTACCCTTGTAGGTTCTCCGGGTTGGAAAAAAAAGGTGGAATTGGTTCCCATTTCATGGTGATCCGTAAGAATGTTAGGCAACCATTTGTGGTATGATGTAATACGGGCCCTACTTTCCGGTAACTGTACCGGAAGCCAATCTCGATTCATATCGAACCAATAATGATTGGTGCGTCCCCCCGGCCATACCTCATGATATTCCCTTTCATTCTTGTCCGGGTTAGGGGTTCTGCTTTTATTGGTATTGGCCCAGTAAGCGAAACGTTGCAGTCCGTCCGGATTAAAGCAAGGGTCCAACAAGATGACCATATCTTTTAACAACCCTTCAATTGCAGGCCCTTGGGCCGCGGCAAGGTAATAGGCATAGGCTAAACTGGCGTTGGAACCGCTAGGTTCGTTTCCATGGATGGAAAAGCCTTGATATACCACAATAGGCATAGTATCCACTTGCAGGGAACCCCCTCCATTGTCCGTGAGCGCAACATGCTCCCCACGTATCTTTTCAATACGCTTGTGGTTCTCTGGAGAAGTGATGGTCAACAGTAGAATGGGTCTGCCTTCGAAAGTTTTTCCTCTATCCTCAATAGTTATCCGATCACTGGAGTTGGCCAGGGATTTCATATAATAAACCAACTTATCATGGGTAACATGCCATTCACCTACTTCATGGTCAATAACATCCGATGGTTTGGGAATATTTTCGTCGTAGGAAATGTTTTGTGGTAAATAATAGCTTAAATCAAGGGCTTCCTGTGCCATGGTAGATTGTAATATGGCAAATAGCAAGAAAAAGAGTGTTTTTTTCATCGAGTTGGAATTAGTCGATGATAAAAATAAAAAACGGCCCTTAGAATTAAGGGCCGTTTCTGCATAATTTTAAAAAAAGATTTTTTAAATATCATCAAAATCTATATCCGTGAAGTTCTCCGAAGATTTAGCCTCTCCGTTTTCACTTGGTGCTTCTTCTTTCTTAAAATCTTTTTGATGACGTTCAGAAATAACTTCTATCCCTTTTTCATCGATGATATAGTCCATCATTTCTTCCATGATTTCCCTAAAAGATTGAAAGTCCTCCTTGTACAAATATATTTTGTGTTTTTTATAATGGAAAGAACCGTCATCATGGGTAAATTTTTTGCTTTCCGTAATGGTTAAATAGTAGTCTTGGGCTTTTGTACTTCTTACATCAAAAAAATAAGTTCGCCTGCCAGCTCGTAAAACTTTGGAATAAATTTCTTCCTGATCTATTAAATCTTTTTCGTTCATATGGTGTAGTGTGTAATTAGTGAATTGCTATTTCAATCCCTCAAAAGTGTAAAAAAAAAGCTAATCCAGCAACATTTTTTTAGTTTTCTTTTTCCGATAGCTGATTGATATATAGCTCTTTGTAATAGCCATCTACACTAATTAATTCATCATGTGTACCTTCCTGTAACAGTCTCCCATCTTCTAAAACAAGGATTCTATCCGCGTTTTTTGCAGAGGACACCCTATGGCTTACAATAAGCGTAGTCCTATTCTTTGAGGCTTTTTTAAGATTATTTAGGATTTCTTCCTCGGTCTCCGTATCCACGGCCGATAGGCAATCATCGAATAGGTATATATTTGGATCTTTTAACAGGGCCCTGGCAATTGAGATACGTTGTTTTTGTCCTCCGCTCAACGTAATACCACGCTCTCCAAGAACGGTATCATAAGTTTTGGAAAAGCCCATAATATTTTCATGTACGACCGCTTGTTTTGCCATGTGGAAAATTTCTTCATCACTAGCATCCGCTTTTCCGAATTTGATGTTGTTTTTGATAGTATCGGAGAATAAAAAGGCTTCTTGTGGCACCGCGCCAATCGATTTCCTTAGATCATGTAGATTTAGGTTTTTTGCAGGAACATTATCTATTAATAGCTCGCCCGAATCAGCATCGTAAAGGCGGGCTACCAAATCCAATATGGTGGATTTTCCCGATCCCGTTTTTCCAATGATAGCGACGGTATCACCATGATTTATGGTAAATGATAGATTTTTTAGTGCCGTAATATGGGTGTCCTCGTATGTGAAGGATACATTCTTGAATTCAATTTTCCCGTCTATAGGCGTAGCCTTGGCTACTTCGTTCCTTATTTCTGGTTGTTCCTTTAAAAACTCATTGATTCTCTTTTGGGAAGCCTCCGCGCGTTGTACAATTGATGTTAACCAACCTACTATGGCTACAGGCCAGGTAAGCATATTTACATAAAGTATAAACTCCGCGATAATACCTACCGATGCGATTTCCCCGTCAATATATTGCTTGCCTCCAACATAGATGACAAAAATATTACTAACGCCTATCAATAGAATCATTAAAGGAAAGAACCATGCATTTACCTTTGCCAGATCCATGCTTTTATCTTTTCCTTCAATGGCCAATGTGGAGAGTTCATCATTGATTTTAGGCTCTAAGCCGTAGGCCTTGATTACGGAAACCCCTGAAAACGATTCTTGGGTGAATGTAGATAGGGTAGATAAATATTCTTGCACTTTGGTGCTTCTTCTATGGATAATTTTGCTTATCTGATAAATCAATACCGATAATATAGGTAAAGGTAGTAGCGCATAAAAAGCTATGGTAGGTGCCTTAATGAACATTAAGGGAATTAGACAAGCGAACAAAGTAAGTGTCTGTATACCATACATGATGGCGGGCCCTGCATACATGCGAACCTGATTAACATCCTCACTAATGCGATTCATAAGATCACCTGTCCTATTTCTTTTATAAAAATTTAGGGTTAACAATTGGTAATGATCAAATACCTCGTTCTTTAGGTCATATTCTATATATCTGGATACATTGATAATCGTCTGTCGCATAAGAAACGTAAAGAACCCCGAAAGTAAAGCGGCTCCCACAATGATAAGAATGTATTCCAACAGCATATCTTTTGCCGCAGATTCCACTATTTTGTTATCGATATAATTTTCTACGACTTCTATGGATTTGTTGACATAGGAAGGCATCACCAATTGAAAAACTCTAGCTATAATCGTAATGATGATACCTATGAGCAATTTATACCAGTATTTTCTAAAGTATTTGTTTAGGTGTTTTAGTTCCTTCATCCAATGGAAAGGCTTAGGCAGTAAAATTTATTCATGATGCTACAAAGATATAGTTTTGACCTCAAATGAAATGTTATAAAACTGATAAGATATAATTGAAAATAGATTACTACTTTTGCCGCACCAAGGTAAATGAATCTAATATTTTAAGTTCTTTAAAAAATGCTTACAAGAAGGCATATAAGGGTGAAGGTAATGCAATGTATCTATGCTCTCACCCAATCCCACGATGATGCTCTTGACAAACAAGAGAAATTTTTAAAAGTAAGCATAGAGAACATGTACTCCCTTTACCTCTTAATGTTAAGCTTATTGGTAGAAATACATCTTATGGCGGAGAACCAACTAAAGCTTTCCTCAAAAAAATATTTGGCTACCCCTGCGGATGATTTCCCGGATAAGGAGAAATTCGTGAACAATCAAATTTTACTGCAAATAGCGGGGAACAGTTTGCTAATGAACGAGTTGTCCAAAAGAAAATTAAAGAATTGGTATTTAAACGAAGAGTATGTGAAAGTTTTATATAAGGAAGTCGTTTCAAGTACTATTTATGAAGCGTATATGTCCAAACCGGAAAGTAATTACGAAGAGGACAGAAAGCTTTTGCTAACGTTGTTCAAAGAGGTAATAGCCCCCAATGAAAAAATCTATGACTATTTTGAAGATGATAAGTTAACATGGGTAGACGATATCCCCATTGTGAACACCTATATTTTTAAACAAATCAGAAAAGTAAAGGAAAACCAAAACGAGTCTTTCTTTGTACCCCGTTTGTTAAAAGATCAAGAGGATATGGATTTTGCAAAAAAACTATTGACCAAGACCTTGTTGAACAATAGGCAATGGGAAAAGGAAATCGAGGGAAAGACCCCCAATTGGGACAAGGACCGTATTGCCGATATTGATGCGATACTGCTAAAAATGGCAATATGTGAACTACTCAATTTTTCTTCCATACCTGAAAAAGTTACCATAAACGAATATTTGGAAATCGCAAAAGAGTATTCTACGCCAAAGAGTAGCATCTTTATCAATGGAATTTTGGATAAGCTGGTCAAGGAATACAAGGTCAACGGCAAACTAAAAAAAGTGGGAAGGGGATTGTTGTAATAAAATATTCATTAATTTTGGGCCAAAATAAAAAAAACGATAATCATGAAGAAAATAGTATTAGCCTTAAGCTTAGTTTCGGTAGTAGCTTTGACCTCCTGTAAGGACAATGCGTCCGCAAAAGTAAACGCATCCAATGTAGAGGTTGCCGCGGAAAGGGACCAAGCAGCGAAAAATTTGCCCGTGATGAGTTTTGAGAAATCGGAACATGATTTTGGAGCAATAGCAGCTGGTTCCCCACAAGAAACTATTTTTAAATTTACAAATACTGGAAATGCCCCTTTAATAATTACAGATGCTAAAAGTAGCTGTGGTTGTACAGTACCGGAATATCCAAAGAATACTCCGGTAGCTCCCGGAGATACTGGTGAGCTTTTGGTAAGGTTCAATGGGTCTGGTCAAAATCAAGTGACAAAGACCGTTACGGTAACTGCAAATACTGAAAAAGGTTCTGAAACTTTAAGGATAAAGGCTTTTGTAAACCCTAAAGCCGGTGCAGCTCCTGCTGGACCTGTAAAGAGATAATATATGGGAGATATAGGACAATTTCTTCCCTTATTGCTGATTTTCGTAGTGGCTTATTTTTTTATGATTCGTCCCCAGATGAAACGTCAGAAAGATGAGAAGAAATTTTCGGAAGCGCTCAAGAAAGGTGACAAAATTGTTACCAAAAGTGGCATGTACGGAAAGGTGGTAGACTTAAACGATAAGGATTTTTCCTGTGTTATAGAGACTATGGCCGGTAGGATTAAATTTGATCGTTCCGCGATTTCGATGGAGATGAGTAAAAAGCTCAACGCTCCCGTTACAGCTAAAAAATAATCATACAATATTGGAGTACGGACGCTAAAACGCCAACTTTTCAGTTGGCGTTTTTTATAACGTAATATATTCTCTTTTTAATTATCGGTATTTATCGTTTAACCCAATACCTTGCTTAATCATGGGTACTATTTTTTCCAATCGGCTCAATTTGGTCTTTTCTTGCTTCGCCTCGGATATGTATTCGTAATATTCTTTTTGTTTATAGGGGGATAATGCTTCAAAATCGATTTTCAAGCCCGGTTTTTCTTCAAGGGCAATTTTTAGCAGCATGGGGATTTTTACCTTTTCCTTTCTTTGGGGTTCATGTTCAATTCCCTTTTTCTGGTTGATGATAGCTTCCCGTATATAGGCCAATACCTTTTTTGAATCTATATCGTCCATAGATGTAAATTTCCAATGCCGCATCGCCTTGGTCTTTCCTTCTTGGGCATTTTCCAAGACTTTGTTTACATCCTTCAAAAAGGCCCCATTAAAAAACCATACCCCAAAATGGTTTTTAAAGCAGCAGATACCCAACACATTTTTTTTATTTATCGTGTAAACTGGGAAATTCCATTTATAGGTTTCCTCTAGCTCAGTGGTAACAGCCAGATTACGTAAGAGTGCTATGCCTTCTTTAAAAGGCCCTTCCTTGCTATAATACGCCTCTACTTTTTCTTTTGCATCCATTTTAGGTTAGGATTTAATAGCAGTAAGTTCGCAAATTTTTATAATAACTTCAACCGCTTTCTGCATACTTTCCACAGGCACGTATTCATATTTTCCATGAAAGTTGTGTCCCCCGGCAAAAATATTCGGACAAGGTAGTCCCATGAAACTTAACTGTGAGCCATCCGTACCCCCTCTTATCGGTTTAATGATGGGCGTTATACCTATAGATTCCATAGCCTGTTGGGCTATCTCAACAATATGAAATACAGGTTCTACCTGCTCCCTCATATTATAATATTGATCTTGTATATCCAAGGTAAGGCAATTTCCATGCCTGGTATTCAGCTCCATGGCAATTTCCTTCAAGAGTTTCTTTCTGTCCTCAAACTTTTGTTTATGATGGTCCCTGATGATTAATTCTGCCTCTGCATGTTCAATTTCACCCTTTACATGGTGTATGTGAAAAAAACCTTCCCTTGCCTCGGTATGTTGAGGTGTCTCTTTCGGTGGTAGTTTTGATAAGAATTCATGTAGTATCGTAATAGCATTGACCATTTTTCCCTTGGCATATCCAGGATGTACACTTTTTCCACTGACCGTGACCTTGGCACCTGCGGCATTAAAATTTTCGTACTCCAATTCACCTATTTGGCTGCCGTCCATGGTATAGGCCCAATCCGCCCCAAATTTGTTTACATCAAATTTATGTGCCCCACGTCCTATTTCCTCATCTGGCGTAAAGCCCACTCGTATTTTTCCATGCGGTATCTCCGGGTGCCGGATCAAGTATTCCATGGCCGTAACTATTTCAGCGATTCCGGCCTTATCATCCGCACCCAGTAAGGTAGTGCCATCTGTCGTAATAAGGGTCTGTCCCTTATAAAGCAGTAAGTCCTCAAAGTAATCCGGAGATAATATGATGTTCTGCTCGTTGTTCAATACAATATCCTTTCCGTCGTAATCTTGGATAATCCGAGGCTTAACGTTCCTGCCCGAGAAATCTGGCGTAGTATCAAAATGGGAAACAAATCCTATAGTAGGTACTTTTCTAGTTATATTGCTGGGTAAGGTAGCCATGATATAGGCATTTTCATCAATGGCGACTTCTTGCAAACCAATTCCCTTTAATTCTTCAACTAGTTTATTGGCCAGATCCCATTGTTTTTTGGTACTGGGGGTCGTATCGGAATTGGGATCACTTTGCGTGTCAATGGTAACATAGCTAAGGAACCGGTCTATAATATGCTGCATATATATTTTGGTTTTGTCAAAAATACAATTTTGCTGCAATGCTTTTAAACCAATTTATGGCATCCCATTTTCCCTACTATTTTCCTTGAAAATAAGGCTTTAAGAATATTCGCTATATTTGATGGTAAACAATCGTACAAAATCAATACCACCTATTCAAACAGAGAAAGTTATATGGCACCTTTTTACAGGAGGCGATCTCAATGCCTTCTCTACCTTATTTAAGGAATACTATCCCCTGCTTCATAATTACGGATTTAAAATTTCCGCCAATGCTTCTTTAACGGAGGACTGTCTTCAGGATTTTTTCATATATCTATATGAAAACCGAAATAGTCTGGGAGAAGTACGTGCAGTACGGACTTACTTGTTTGTTTCTTTTCGGAGGGCGATTTTTAAAACCCTTGGAAAGGAAAGAAAGTTTACCGATTATGATCAAGTAATGGATTCACTTTCAACTTTTGAGTTTTCCGTAGAGGAAATTACCGTTGAACAAGAATTTATTGCATTGCAAACGACCGCCCTGAATACCATGCTAAATAGATTATCGGCCAGGGAACGGGAAGTCATTTATCTAAAATACTACAGTGATTTAAAAACAAGGGAAATCTCCGAGGTAATGGGGATTACCTATCAAAGTGTGCTAAATACGCTACAGAAGGCCTTTGTAAAGCTTAGGGAAACCTTGGAATCGGAGGCTATTTCAAGGATTTTAAGAAAATAATGGATTTTTTTAAAAAAAATAGGGTATAAAATCAATATACCTCGCTCTCCCTATATATAACGTATAGTTTTAATTTTTTAGTAGTACCGCAGCATGAAAGAAGATAACCAAGCTTTATTGGATAAACTTTTAAACGATTCCTCTTTTAGGAACTGGGCCAAAAATAGCAATAGGAACGATGTTGCGTTTTGGGATTCATGGATTAGGGATAATCCCGATCACATAGATATGATAGATACCGCCAAGTCTATCATATTAGGTATTTCCTTTGAAAAAAAATTTGTAGGGGAGGAGGTGGTCGACGAAAAACTTACCCAAGTCTTAGCACATATTCAAAATAACCAACCAGCAAGTTCTGAAACACCTGTACGCGCTCTGGGAAACAGGATAACCAGAATTGGCATAGCGGCAGCCATAGGGCTTGTTTTCATGGTGGTGGCCTTCAATCTTGCAGGCCCATCAGATGAAATTATCCATAAAACCGATTTTGGCGAAGTCTTGGATTTAAGGCTTCCCGATGGTACTACCGTTGTTCTAAATGGCAATTCGGAAATCAGATATAACAAGGAGAATTCCCGGGAGATTACCCTGCAGGGCGAAGCTTATTTTAAGGTGAAATCAATGTATGATACAAAGTCTAAATTTTGGGTGAATACCGATGACCTCAGAGTTGAGGTGTACGGTACCCAATTTCATGTAAATACAAGGGATAAAAAAACAGATGTAGCCTTGGATGAGGGATCTATCCACTTATTGCTTAAGAACGGAAGTTCCAAAAAAATGGCTCCGGGGGAATTTGTTTCCTACTCGGATGAAAACAATAGTATCCTACATGAAAAAGTGGACCCATCCAATACGTATGCCCTATGGAGGGAAGGAACCTATGTTTTTAGCAATATAAAACTAAGGGCGGTGATGAAATACATTGAACATACGTATGGATTGCCATCTGAATTTAAGGATGTAAATACTGAAGAAAAGACCCTTACAGGCGGTATTCCCAATGAAAATCTTAGCATATGCCTCTCGGCCATAGAAAAATCTACTGGCACAAAAATTATCAGGAAGAACAATAAACTCATAATTCACAACGATCAATAAGTATAACTAAAACTCAAAAACATGAATGTAAAACAACTCTGCAAACTACTGCCCATCCTACTCCTATTTTTGGGAGTGTACGGAGCGAAGGCGGCAAATGGGTTAGATGCTTCAGTCGAAGCCAAGACGATGGCACTAACAGATTTTTTAACGGATTTAAGTGAAAAACATAAAGTGTTTTTTACGTATAATCCGGGTCTATTGTCCGGTACAAATTTGAACCCTAAGGAATACAGGTATAACGCGCTTGGCAAAATCATAAATAAGCTAGAGAAAAAAACCAGTTTTGATTTTGAATATTTGGGAAACAAATATTATGTGGTCTATCATAAAAAGCCGGCCAAAGTAGCTTTGGACAAGGTGAGCGTATTCAGTAATCTGGATTATGTAATGAGCAATTCCATTTTTGATCTTCAACAAGCGATCAGTGGTAAGGTTACCGATGAGAATGGAGATCCCCTTCCAGGAGCCTCCATTGTTGTAAAGGGCACTACAACAGGGGCCACAACAGATTTTGATGGTAATTATTCCATAGACGCCTCCCAAGGGGATACCTTGGTGGTTTCCTATATAGGTTATGAAACAAAAGAAGTCACGGTTAACGGTAGCACGATAAACGTAAGCTTGGTTTCCGGTGTAGAACTATCGGAAGTTATCATTATAGGTTCGCGTAATCCTAACAGGACCGCTACCGAGAGTACCGTGCCCGTGGATGTCATAGATATAAAAGAGCTTAACAGCGTGGCTCCACAAGTTAACCTTAACCAGATACTTAATTTTGTAGCACCCTCATTTACGTCCAATACCCAGACCATATCGGATGGTACAGATCATATTGACCCAGCTTCCCTAAGAGGCTTGGGACCTGATCAGGTATTGGTATTGATCAATGGAAAAAGAAGGCACACATCTTCCTTGATCAATGTGAATGGAACCTTTGGTAGAGGTAGTGTGGGTACGGATTTAAATTCCATACCGGCCGCTGCCATTCAACGAATCGAGGTACTGCGCGATGGTGCCGCGGCACAGTATGGTTCAGATGCCATTGCCGGGGTAATAAATATTATTTTGAATAAAAATGTAAATGAATTGACCGCGACGGTAACTACCGGAGCCAATTTCTCAAAGGAGGCCAATGGCCAAACCGGAGGTTCGGACGGCGAAACCACCAATATATCGGCGAGTTATGGACTTCCACTCGGAGACAAAGGAGGGTATATTACCTTTGCCGGCGATTTTGACGTGAGGGAGGATTATAGCCGTATGTTCGAATGGGAAGGTGACGTCTATAATCTGTATAACACGGTGGAACGCGTTGCAAACGATGCAGGTTTTGATATTACCAATCTTTTGGATGATGATGTTGCCGATGTGATACAATTTGCAAATACGGCCGGGATAGATTTAGGTGGGGCAACCACGCAAGACGAACTCAGAACTGTTTTGTCCGCCGATAATACCGAGGCGGAATTGGCTGCACGTGGACAACAAAGAAGCGACTTTAATATGCGTGTAGGGCAATCCAGATTACGGGGGGGGCGGTTGTTCGCTAATTTTTCCTTGCCCTTGGATGAAAATGGTACCGAACTGTACTCTTTTGCAGGGATTAGTTCGCGTACCGGTAATTCAGCGGGGTTTTATAGATTGCCCAATCAGAGTAGAACGTTTACACCGGCCTTTATCAATGGTTTTCTTCCAGAGATCAATTCGGATATAAAGGATGAGTCCATATCAGTGGGAATAAAAGGCTTGGTAGGGGATTGGAGCGTTGATTTCAGCAACACCTATGGTCAAAACTCCTTTTTATACACCATCGGAAATACATTCAATGCATCACTACAAAGCGCATCACCAAACGTTTTTGACGCAGGTGGGTTTTCATTTTCCCAAAATACGACCAATTTAGACGTCACCCAATTTTTTGATGATGTGCTATCGGGACTTAATATAGCCTTTGGTGCCGAATACAGAGTTGAAAATTATGAGATTGTAGCCGGGGAAGAAGCCTCCTATGCCCAATATACTGCTGAGGGAGAGGTGATTACATTGGCATCTCAGGAACCTTCGGAAGATTTCTTTGGTAATCCAAGACCTGGAGGGTCCCAAGTTTTTCCTGGGTTTAGCCCAGATAATGAATTGTCTAGGGGGAGAAGCAGTGTCGCCGGATATTTTGATGTGGAAGCGGACTTTTCAGAAGCCTTTTTGGCCAGTTTTGCCACTAGATTTGAGAACTATAGTGATTTCGGTTCTACCATCAACTTTAAGGTTTCGGGAAGATATAAAGTCTCTGATAATCTAAATATCAGGGGAGCGGCGAACACTGGTTTTAGGGCACCTTCTTTACATCAGATCAACTTTAATTCCACCTCTACCATTTTTGATCAAGATGGGAACCCACAGGAAGTGGGCACATTTGCCAATGATAGTAGGGCCGCACAACTTTTAGGTATTCCGGAACTAACGGAAGAAACCTCACAAAGCGTAAGTTTAGGTTTTACGGCAAAAATACCCGATGCCAATCTAACGGTTACAATAGACGGCTATTTTGTGAAAATAGATGATCGAGTGGTATTTACCGGACAATTTACAGGACCTGGAACCGGAACCGAATTGGATAATCTATTAAGACAGGCCAATGCCTCCAGGGCCGCATTTTTTGCCAATGCCATTGATACGGAGTCCAAGGGGTTGGATGTGGTCATTACCCATAATACCAATTTGGGTGATAATTGGCGTTTAAAATCTGACTTGGCCGGTACCTTCTCCAATACAAGACAGGTAGGGGATATTAATGCGTCCCAAGTACTTGAGGATGCAGGGTTGGTGGACACCTATTTTCCGGAAGATAGCAGGGTGTATTTAGAAGAGGCGGTACCTAGGACAAAAATTAACCTGACCAATAGTCTTACCTCGGATAAGCTGATTTTCTTCCTTAGAAACGTATATTTTGGGGAGGTTACAGAGGCCACAACCAATGTGGACCGTCAGCAGGTATTCGGTACCAAACTGGTTACGGACTTATCCGTGGGCTATAAATTCTTGGACGAACTTACCTTCACGGTGGGCGCCAATAACCTATTTGATATATTCCCAGATAGGGCGGCTCAAGAATTGGGCGATGGCGGAAATAATAGAAGTTCGGGTCGTTTTGATTGGTCCCGAAGATCACAACAATTTGGTATAGGCGGAAGGTTCCTATTTGCAAGATTAAGCTTTAACCTTAAATAGGAAAATCATATAGGATAAAAAAGACCGCCTCAATGGCGGTCTTTTTTTATAAAGATAGTTTGAAGGTATACTTTTTAAGAAAAAACAATGTTTATACAAATGTTATTATAAATTGCGATATAAAAACGAACCAAGATGACTCGCTTTAATCATATTTTCCTATTGCTTGTATTTGGTCTCCTATTTGTAACGGGCAGTGCCCAGGAGTGTACATTGGATATCGGAGGAAAAAATACCGAAACTATTATTAAAATTTTTCAATTGAACGAAGAACAAATTGGAAAAATGGAAATGTGGCAAGGTGAATTGGATATAAAGACCAAGGATATTGAGGACCAAATACGACAGCTGATGGAGAAACATCCGCAAAAAACACCTGAAGATCTTACACTTTTTGCCAAGAAATATGATGCATTAAAGGATCAAATGGTGAACACCTCAAAAGCCTATGACACAAAGTTGATAGCTATTTTCAATGAGCGCCAATATCAACGTTATGTTGATCTTTGCATAGAAGCCCTCAGGACTCCGATCGTAGTTCCAGAATAATTTTCGATGAAATACTAGCCTTGGTTTAAGTACTTCGACTCAGTTTGTATATTTTTGCCAAAAGTTTTTAGCAATAAATGTATAAGTTCTTAATTCGCCCCATTTTTTTCCTACTGGATGCAGAAAAGGTACACTACCTTTCCTTTTCCCTTATCAAGTTTTTTTCCAAGATTGGTTTTTCAACTATTTTTAAATCGATTTATTCCTTGAACGACCCGCGCTTGGAGCGTAAGGTTTTTGGTTTAAGTTTTAAGAACCCCGTAGGTTTGGCGGCCGGTTTCGATAAGGACGCTAAATTATACAATGAACTTTCCAATTTTGGTTTCGGCTTCGTTGAGATAGGCACACTTACTCCAAAACCCCAAGAAGGGAATCCTAAAAAGAGACTTTTTCGGCTTAAGGATGATGAGGCGATCATAAACAGAATGGGATTTAACAACCAGGGCGTTTTTGATGCGGTAGAATGTCTTAAAAAGAAACATAACATACTGGTTGGTGGAAATATCGGAAAAAATAAAGCCACGCCCAATGATGATGCCATAAAGGATTATCTTATATGTTTCGATGCTCTCTTTGACCATGTCGATTATTTTGTGGTCAACGTGAGCTCTCCCAATACGCCCGGACTTCGCGAGCTTCAAGATAAAGAACCCCTGACAAAACTATTGAAAGAGTTAAAACGGGAGAATGCCAAATACGCCGCTAAAAGA
>JBCBZE010000342.1:0-3711 GCA_039815505.1 Bacteroidota bacterium
AAGTTTATTCCCAATTTATAAGAGAAAACCATTTTAATTAAACCACTGTCCCCAAGGAATACGGCTCATGATCAAAAGGAGTCCCAGGCCATAAAAAATGGTAATACTCTTAAACTTCTTTTTGCCTTCCATAAATTTCTTATGCCGGGACCAACCAATGGTAATCAACGCAATGGCAATGATATTGATCAATGGATGTTCCAAGGCCAAAAGGCGGGCCGCAGAATTTAACCCCCCCATACCCAATTCTTGTATCGCTTTTAAACCATTGCTAGAAACAAAGTAGAGAATAAGCCCAACAACCAATTGTAGATGTGATAGGATAAGTGCAAAAAGGCTAATACGAAAATCCTTTTCCAAAGTAAACATTTTGTTGCCTACCCAACCCAAAATGGCATTGGCAACGGCAAGAAAAAGAACGGCCAATACAACATAGGCCAAATAGGAATGTACGTTTTGCAAAATCTCCATGGTCAATTATTTTAGTTTTTAAAAATACGGATTTTTGGGCATAAAAAAACCCTGACGGTTATGTCAGGGTTTATAATGTATGATTTTTCCTTGGTCTAGTTAAAGATGTACCTTAGACCAATCTGCATTTGCCATCTAGAGGATTGTATGCCTATATCGTCTATTTGCTCAAAATCCTCAATAACCGTTGATGGATCAAAGGTAAAGGCTGGATCTGGCCCGCCATTTACCGTAGTAATAAGTGCCGCTTCACCAAAGTCGTCAACAAATCTCCTTACACCCCAATCCTTATTAATTAAATTGGTAAAATTGAAGATATCCAAGGATAACTGTAAGGTATGTTTGGTATCACCGGTCTTGATAAAGACATCTTGAAGGAGTTTTAAATCCACTACATGATTCCAAGGTGCCCTGGCGCCATAACGCTCCGCGTATTGACCTCTTCTAGTACTTAAATAATCATCGTTCTCTATAAATTGATCCAAAGCGGCCCATTGTTGTTCTGGGGTGGCTATAATATTACCGCTACTATCGGTAAGGTCAACCAAATTAATATCCCTGGATGTTTCTGGAACGAAGATAAGGGCATTGTCCCTAGAATCGTCATTTAAAAGATCCCGTCCTTCTCTATATAACCAACTATAGGGCTGTCCTTCAACACCTTCATAAAAAAGACCTATTGTTGTTCTACCGCCTAAATCACCTCCATACTCAATAGCATAGGAAACGTTGGCAGAAATCCTATGTCCTAATGAAAAAGCGGATTCTGAAAGGCCGGGGTTATCATTTTTACCATTTACCGTTACAATATTCCTCCACTGGGAGCTATTCTGTGAAGAGGTACCTTCAAAAATCTTATTGGATTTTCCATAGGTGTAGGAAACTTGTCCCGCAAACCCGTTTTCATATGGTTTTCTTATGGTAAACGTAGCATTGGTAGCATCTCCTTCTCCAGTATTGGAAGCTAAGAAAACACCTTGATATGTTCTGTCGATACGATCGCCCCTATCATAAAAAGGCCTTCTGTCCGTGCCGTTCAAAACACCCACGGGACCTCTGATGTTAAGATTTTCATAGAAAACGTCGGTAATGATGTCCGTATATAGGAAATCAGCAGATACGATCAAGCCCCAGAAGGGTAGTTTCTGATCCACGGCAATATTATATTTCATTACTTGAGGAAGCATAAAGTCTTTTGAAATCAGATCAATATTACCCCCCAATCCGCCAGTACCAGGTAAAGGCTCTTCAAGTTGGTTTTGAAAATTTGGTTCAAATGGCTCGTTCGTCCTAAAGACAAATCCTCCTGTTACCCCGTTATTGTTATAGGTACCCCCTGGCCATACCAAAGGTAATCTAGAGGTGAAAATTCCCAATCCACCTCTAATTTGTGTAGAACGATTTCCATTAACATCCCAGTTAAAACCTACCCTTGGAGATAAATGGGCCCTAGAACTTATGGCCTGTCCTACCCTAGCTCCCTGCAAATCCTTTCCAGCTGCTTCAAGCAAAGGAATAGTTCGATTATTAAAATCGTCATTTACCGTGCCATCCTCATAAAATGGGATATCTACACGCATACCAACTGTAAACTTAAGGTTGTCGTTAAATTGAAAATCGTCCTGAACATAGAAGCCTGCCTGAAAAGTACTGAAATCGGCAGAACCGGAAGATTCATCACCAACCGTACCATCTCCAACCAAGGAATAACCATGCTGATATACATCTGCGTTTTGCCCGGTCAAGAATTGGTTTAGACCTGTAGACAGTAAATTTCCAGCGTCGTCAAATTGATCTTCAAAGGTGTAATCCCCAAAGTTAAAGGCAAAGAACAAATTCTTGGCAGAAGCATATTCCAAGTTGGTTCCCAGAGTGACCGTATGTTGGCCAGAATAAATTTCAAAATTGTTAATTAGGGTTATAACATCTTGATCTAATAGGTTAGCTGTAGAGAAAGGCTCTGATCCTATATTGATAAACCCATTCCCATCTTGAATATCTATGGTTGGGAAAGGGTCTCCTGATGGGTCCCTGTCATCCCTTACAGCCGTATACGTCAATATAAAGTTATTGGAAGATTTGTTCCCAAACCTGGTATTTAATTCCAAGGCCGTAGAGTTTGTGGTCGTTTCGAAAAACTCAGATCCATTAATGAAGCCAATACTGTTAAAGTCCGAAGTTCTGGCCTCTAGATTTTCACCTTTTACATAACCATGTCTTAAGGAAAGTTTATTGTTATCGTTAATGTTCCAGTCAATCTTAGCCGTTATCTTATCACTTTCCAAGGTTCTGGTATTGTTGTTGAAAATACCTGGATTATAACCAAAATTGTTTTGAAGGAAGCTACTTAATCCGTCAATATCCGCTTGAGAAGATCTTCCTGTATAATTGGAAAAATTAAAGGGCTGTGGTGTTTCGTCATCCTGTCTCTCGTAGTTGACAAAGAAAAAGAGTTTATCTTTTATGATCGGTCCTCCAATACGGATTCCATAGGTCAAAGCACTGAAATCATCCAACTTTTCCCTGGACTCTCCCGCACCAACCAAATCTGGCGGTGTTTTACCTGCCAAACTTTCATTTCTTACAAATCCGTATGCCGATCCTTCGAATCTGTTGGAACCTGACCGGGTTATTGCGTTGATAGACCCCCCGGAGAATCCTGATTGCCTCACGTCAAACGGAGCGATATTCACCTGAAAAGTCTCGATGGCATCGACCGAAAATGGATTGACCCCGGTTTGACCTCCATTGGTTCCAGATCCTGCCAGACCAAAAACATCGTTATTTACAGCACCATCGATATAAATAGCATTATACCTATTGTTTTGCCCTGCCAAGGAGATAGAAAAACCATCGTCCCCCTCTGTCAATTGTGCTTCGGGAGTAATTCGGACAAAATCCGCTATAGAACGTGAAGCGGCAGGTACTGTTGCGATATCACGGCTAGATATATTAGTAGAGGCCCCCGTTTTATTGGAGCTAAAAACACCATTAGAGGTGGCCGTAATCACTACTTCGTCCAAAGCTGTAGCGGATTCCGATAGCTGGGAACTAATTCTAGCTGTTTGGCCCAGGCTAAGAAATACGCCATTTTTAGTGTCATCGTTAAACCCAACATAGGAAATCGTAACGGTATAAGGTCCTCCCGTACGCATTCCCGATATACGATAGAAACCATCAAAATCCGTTGCGGCACCATACTTGGTTCCCGACGGGGTATGAACGGCAACCACGCTAGCG
>JBCBZE010000063.1:0-12609 GCA_039815505.1 Bacteroidota bacterium
TAAACGGCACTACTTTTTCTTATACCGCAAAGACGGGAACACAACCCGTTTGGGATGAAAAGGGAAATCCAATAGCTTCTTTGCATTACACCTACTATACAAGGAACAATAGTAAGGATAGGACAAGCAGGCCTTTGCTGATCTCATTCAATGGCGGACCGGGTTCCGGTTCGGTTTGGATGCATTTGGCCTATACCGGACCAAGGGTTTTAAAAATTGATGATGAGGGATACCCCGTGCAACCTTATGGTGTACAGGAAAACCCTTTTTCAGTTTTGGATGTAACCGACATTGTATATGTGAATCCGGCAAATACCGGATATTCCAGAACCATTCCTGAAATGGGTGAGGGTGTGGACAGAAAAAAGTTTTTCGGTATCAATGCCGATGTCAAATATTTGGCAGAATGGCTCAATACTTTTGTAACACGCCATAATCGTTGGCGCTCCCCCAAATACATTGTGGGTGAAAGTTATGGGGGTACAAGGGTAATGGGACTTTCCCTTGCTTTGCAAAATGAACAATGGATGTATTTGAACGGGGTTATCATGGTTTCTCCCGCGGATTATAAAGTAATCCGTACCGACGGTCCCGTGGCTTCCGCTTTGAACCTGCCTTACTACACCGCTGCAGCCTGGTATCAAAAAGCCCTGCCCGATGCACTACAGCAGAAGGACCTATTGGAGATTCTTCCGGAATCGGAATCGTATACCATAAATACGCTAATTCCCGCTATTGCCAAAGGTGGTTTTATCGGAGAAACCGAAAAGAACGAAGTTGCAGGAAAAATGGCCTATTACTCTGGCTTAACACAAAAAGAAATTCTACAGCATAATTTGGTGGTGCCCACGGCATACTTTTGGAAAGCCCTTTTGCGAGACCAGGGCGGATATAATATAGGTAGGCTGGACAGTCGATATTTGGGGATCGATCGTCAATTGGCCGGAGATTCTCCGGATTATAGCGCGGAATTGACTTCGTGGTTACATAGCTTTACCCCGGCGATCAATTATTATTTGCAGGAAGAACTTAAGTTTAAGACAGATATTAAATATAATATGTTCGGTCCCGTTCGGCCTTGGGACAATAGTGATGACCATACCCGTGATAATCTAAGACAGGCCATGGCGCAAAACCCTTATCTTCATGTACTGGTACAATCCGGTTATTATGATGGTGCCACTACCTATTTTAATGCCAAATATACCATGTGGCAGATAGACCCCAGTGGTCGAATGAAAGACCGGTTTAGTTTTAAAGGCTATAGAAGTGGTCATATGATGTATCTGCGAAGAGAGGATTTAAAAAATGCCAATGACGATATCAGGAATTTCATAAAACGGACCCTGGCAAACGGAAAGTCGGCAAAATATTGAAACGGTGCCTTCGATACGATTGCTTCGCAATCACTCAGGCGCCTTTACTAAGGGCATTGAGTGATTTTCGAAGAGAAAATCGTATCGAAATGACGTTATAAAAGAAACACCATGGAAACAAGAACAAGTATCACTCTCATTACCTTATTGTTGGGCCTAAATATTGCAAATGCCCAGGATATTCCTTCCAAAGAATGGCAAATAAATACCGCAACCATGGCAGCACCCCTAGAGTATAGGGATGGAGCTAAAGTATATGGTTATGATACCAAAGGAAATTTTGTCACTTTACGGGAAGGAACCAACGCCTATATATGCCTGGCAGATGATCCAAAGAAAGAGGGATTGTCAACGGCAGCTTACCATAAAGATCTTGATGAATTCATGAAACGTGGTCGGGAACTCAAGGCGCAAGGGAAAGAATTTCAGGAAATCTTTGATATACGGGAAAAAGAGGTGAAGTCCGGTGTATTAAAAATGCCAGATAAAACTACGCTTTGCGTTTTTACCGGAACGGTCAATTCGGAAACCCTGACTATTGAAAACCCCTATACCAGATATGTTTTCTATATGCCTTTTGCAACAGGCAACTCCACCGGATTGCCCACTACCCCTATGCCGCCCGGACATGCCTGGCTAATGGATGCCGGTACGCATAGGGCACATATAATGATTACACCGAAAAAAGAAAAATAAAAGATAGGCACCAACAAGAACAGCTTATGAAAAAAATTAGGTTAGGAGTATTTCTCATACTACTCGTTGCAAATAGTATCCAAGCCATTAGCAGTAAGACTACAAGCAATTTTGATATTTGCGATATGCGTGAAAACAATCGATTCGTCCATACTAAAACCATGAATACAACCAATAATACCCTTCGCGTAGGGGTCATAGGTTTGGTGCATACCCACGTGCATTGGATATTAGGTAGGGAAAAAATAGGGGATATAGAAATTGTCGGTATCGTGGAGCCCAATAGGAAACTAGCCAAAGCGTACAGCGAACAACATGGTTATTCCATGGATATTGTATTTGATACCATGGAGGAAATGACAGCGGCCGTAAATCCGGAAGCTGTAACTGCTTTTAACACAATCTACGATCATTTAGAAGTTGTGGAATTCTTTGCCCCAAAAGGGATACATGTTATGGTTGAAAAACCTTTGGCGGTAAATCTTGAGCATGCCTTAAAAATGAAGGCTTTGGCAAAAAAGCACAATATTTATTTGTTGACGAATTATGAAACCTCGTGGTATGGCAGTAATTATAAAGCCTATAAGCTGCTATTTGGCCATAAAAAAATCGGAGACCTACGCAGAATGGTCTTTCATACCGGCCATCCCGGCCCTATTGAAATAGGTTGTAATCCCGAGTTTCTCGAGTGGCTGATAGACCCCGTAAAAAATGGAGGGGGTGCCCTCACCGATTTCGGATGTTACGGTGCAAATTTAGCCACATGGTTTATGAATGGAAAAACACCTGAGACCGTATATTGCACTACTCAACAATTAAAGCCTGAACTTTATCCAAAAGTGGACGATGATGCTACCATTATTTTGGGCTATCCCAAAACACAAGTAATTATTCAAGCCTCATGGAATTGGTCCCATAATCGAAAGGATATGGAGATTTATGGTACTACGGGTTATATTACATGTAAAAACAGTACGGATATGGAAGTAATGGAAAAAGAAAAAGAAGGGCCTTACCCCTTGGAAGCATCTCCTTTATCGCAAGGTATCCATGATCCCTTTGCCCTACTGCAGAAGGTGGTCAAAGAAAACTATACATTATCATCGTTCAATGTATCCTCCCTGGAAAACAATATGATCGTTATGCAAATATTGGAGGCGGCCAAACATTCGGCTAAAACCGGTAAAACAATAACATGGGATGCGTTTTTTAGCAGGTAACTTAGTATCAAAAACACATTTCAAAATCATGAAAAGATATAAACTAAAATTTTTATTATTTCTAATGATGTGGTCCTTTTTTACCAAAGCCCAGAGTCAGGATTGGGCTAACTTACAACAGTTCCAAGCGGACAACGCCAAAATAGGGTTACCCGACAAAGGAGAGAACCGAGTTGTTTTTATGGGAAACTCCATAACCATAGGCTGGTTGGAAGCCAGACCCATTTTTTTTGCGGATAAGCCCTATATCAATAGAGGTATAAGCGGGCAGACCACGCCACAAATGCTGCTTAGGTTTCGGCAAGATGTGGTTGCGCTGCAACCCAAAGTAGTCGTTATACTTGCAGGGACCAATGATATTGCCGGTAATACAGGCCCAATGACATTAGAGCAAATACTTGACAATATTAAATCTATGGTAGAACTGGCCGAGGGCAATGGTATATGCCCTATTATAGCCTCGGTACTCCCTGCATATGATTATCCATGGCGTCCGGGTCTAAAGCCTAACGAAAAAATACCCGCGTTAAATAAAATGTTGAAATCTTACGCCCATGAAAAGGGTGTCATCTACTTGGACTATTTTTCCGTCATGGTAGATGACCGCAATGGACTGCCCAAAAAATATGCGACCGACGAGGTGCACCCTACCATAGAGGGATATAAGATTATGGAGCCCTTGGTGGAAGCGGCCATTGCAAAAGCAATAGTTGAAAAATAACTGCTATTAATATCAAAATGGATAAGTACATAGGTTTTCCATCCAAATCAGAATATCCTCCCTATGCCGAAATGTATATGATGTGGGTTCAAAAAGATGGGACCTTGTTACATCAATTAAAAAACAATTTTGACATCACGGCAACATTGGTGTCCACCTTTTCAAAGGAGGAACTTGAACACACCTATATAACAGGTAAATGGACCATAAAAGAGGTGTTGACTCATTTGGTTGATGATGAGCGAATTTATGCATATCGCGCCATGGCATTTGCGCGGAACGACAGCACCAACCTCCCTGGGTTTGCTCAAGATGATTACACCAAATTTTCAGACTCCCACTTGCGGACCATAGAAAATATAATGGCAGAATATAAAGCGGTCCGCATGGCTACCATAACTTTATTTGACGGGTTTTCGGAAAAAGCTTTGATGCGTATGGGCACCGCAGATGGAAATAAAGCCAGTGTCAGGGCACTTGGATACCATATTGTGGGTCACGAATTACATCATATTAAAATTATTAAAGAGAAATATCTTGGCATATAACATATTCTTAGGAAGTAGCTTTGACCTAAGATTTTCGAATCAATTAACACTTACTCTTCTCCTTACCCCATTGATTTCATTATTTTCCTAACTTGTCTCCGTGATAAATCCGTTGGTAAGTATATTGATTCCGTTTAAGGATACCGCCATGTACATTTCCGAATGTATACGATCTATTCTGGACCAAGAGTACAAAAATTGGGAGATTTTGGCCGTTAATGATCATTCCAAGGACCATAGTTTAGATATCATAAATAATTTTGCCCAAGACGATGCACGCATCCATGTTTTGGATAATACGGGAGATGGAATTATCGATGCCTTAAAACTGGCCTACGCATATAGCAGGGGAGATTATATTACACGAATGGATTCGGACGATGTTATGGAATCCAATAAACTGCAGGTTTTAGTGAACGCTCTGTTGACACGGGGAAAGGGACATGTCGCTATAGGTCAAGTGCGTTATTTCTCCGATAAGGGCATAAGTAACGGTTATGCTAGATATGAAGATTGGTTGAACCAATTAACAAAATTAGGTGCCAATTATTCGGAAATATATAAAGAATGCGTTATCCCCTCCCCTTGTTGGATGCTCCATCGAAAAGATCTGGAACTATGTGGAGCCTTTGCCCACGATCGTTACCCTGAGGACTATGACCTTACCTTTAGATTATATGAAAAAGATATTCAGTGTATTCCCTGCAATGAAATCTTGCACCAATGGAGAGACTATGACTCCCGTACATCACGAACTAGTGAACACTACGCCCAAAATTATTTTTTGGATATAAAACTCCATTATTTTTTAAAGCTGGATCATGAAGCCGATCGGTCTTTGGCCATCTGGGGAGCGGGCTACAAAGGGAAGGCCGTGGCCAAAGGTTTGTTAGAGAAAGGGGTCCACTTTTATTGGTTATGTGACAACCCAAAAAAAATCGGCAAGCACATTTACGGAAAAGAATTGGTGCACTATGATCAATTATCCCAATTGAAAAACTCCCAAAGCATTGTTACGGTGGCCAATGCTGAAGCCCAACATATGATCAAATCCTATTTTTCCCATTTGGGAAAGAAAAACATGAAGGATTATTTCTTCTTTTGCTAATTTTTTGAACTACCACATCCCTATGAAAAATCAAGTAAAAAAAGGATCTATTAATGTTTACTTAATACGATCTACTAAGTACGCTATACTGAATTCTTTATCTTATATTTGCCTAATCAAATTAAGGAATGCAGTTTAAACATCCAGAACTTCTTTGGGCTTTATTGCTACTACTTATCCCCGTTTTTATTCATCTTTTTCAACTCAGAAGGTTTAAAAAAACTCCTTTTACCAATGTAAAATTGCTACAAAAAGTGGTCTCAGAATCCCGTAGAAGCAATACCATAAAAAAATGGCTATTGCTAGCTACTAGACTCCTTTTATTGTTTGCATTGGTCCTAGCTTTCGCGCAGCCTTTTTTTGCAAAAAAAACAGCCTTGGCAAAAAAAGAAACGGTAATTTACTTGGATAATTCCTTCAGTATGGAGGCAAAGACAGACAATGAAACTCTATTAAAAACAGGTGTCCAGGAATTGATCAAGTCAATTCCGAAAGACAATGTCTTTAGCCTTTTTACAAACGGAAAAGTCTTTAGGGATGTTCGATTAAGGGATATTCAGAACGATTTACTCTCGCTTAAAAGTACATCCAAACAATTAGATTTTAACGAAATTACCTTAAAAGCCAACACTTTTTTCAGTAATTCCGAAAACACGGTAAAGGATTTAATTTTGATTTCCGATTTTCAACAACGAATGCAATCGATCCATACCGATTCTACCAACAAGGTGCAAAAACATGTGGTGCAGTTAAGCCCGGATGTATTGGAAAACGTTTCCGTTGATACTGTTTATATAGGTGATAGCTCCCCAGAAAATATAGAACTCATCACGGAGCTTTCAACTACCGAAAAAAAGGAAAGTATTCCAGTCTCATTATATAACGATGATAAGCTCATCGCAAAAACTTCCGCTACTTTTGGCGACAATAAAAAAGCCACTGTATTATTTTCTATTTCCGCCAAGGAGGTTATCAATGGAAAAATTGAAATTTCCGACACTGGTTTAAGCTATGATAACAAACTTTATTTTAATATAAACGAAAAGGAAAAAATCAAAGCCTTGGCAATCAATGAGGCCAATGATGATTACTTGTCCCGTATCTTTACCAATGATGAATTTTCATTTTCCACCTATACACTTAATAATTTGAATTACAGCTTATTGGAAACCCAAAATATAGTTGTTTTAAATGAGCTTAATGTGATTCCAGATGCACTTCAAAATGTACTAAAATCTTTTGTGTCCAATGGTGGTAGTTTGGTAGTGGTGCCTTCCAAGGAGGCGGATATGAACTCCTATAACAACTTGTTCAATGCCTTTTTTTCTACGATGTACACAGAGGTTACAAGGGCGGAACGAAATATAACCGATATCGCTTTTTCTCACCCTTTATATACAAATGTGTTTGAAAAAGAAGTAACCAATTTTCAATATCCCAAAGTGTCCGAATACTTTAAAATACGTTCCATTGCCCCGAAAATAATCTCTTTTCAAGATAAGGACGCCTTTTTGGTCGGAGGGGATGGCATCTATATTTTTACGGCCTCTATTACAAATGAAAATTCAAACTTTAAAAATTCGCCCTTGATCGTCCCTACTTTTTATAGTATGGGCGTCAATAGTCTAAAGTTGCCTAAACTCTATAGTGTATTGGGCACCAAAATTTCCTTGGATGTTTCATCTACCCTATCCAAGGACAATATATTAAAGGTAGCTGCAAAGAATAAAGACTATGAGTTTATTCCACAACAACGGTCCTTTGCCAACAAAGTAAGCCTATCATTTTATGAAAATCCAACGATGGATGGTATATACCATATAGTAGATAATGGGGAAATTATTAAGAATATCAGCTTTAACCATCAAAAAAATGAAAGTGAACTTACTTATTTAAATATGGGCACCATACAAGCCACGACCAAGCAAAGTTCCATAGCATCACTTTTTGAGGCGATGGAAAAAGATAATAGGGTAACCGAGCTTTGGAAATGGTTTGTTATTTTAGCGTTGCTATTTATGGTGGTCGAGATACTTATTCAAAAATACCTTAAATGAATATACTTTTAAAATCCGCTAAAATTATTGATGCAGCCAACTCTGCACTGCATCTTAAAAAGCGTGATATCTTGATCAGCAGGGGTGTCATAGAAAGCATATCCCCGAAAATAGAGGTTCAAGGCAATACAAAAGTAATAGACCATAAAAATCTACATGTATCCATTGGATGGTTTGATAGTAGTGTTTGTTTTGGAGAACCGGGTTACGAGGAACGGGAAACTATAAAAAATGGACTTACGACGGCCGCAAAAAGCGGTTTTACAGAAATTATCCTTAACCCAAACATATACCCCGTACCGGATAGCAGTTCCGATATCGTCTTTTTAAAGAATGCGGCCGCGTCCCATGCCACAAAACTAAACCCTTTGGGGGTCCTAACTGCTAAAGGTGAAGGAAAGGATTTGGCCGAACTATATGATATGCTGGGTTCGGGAGCTGTTGGTTTTTATGATTTCAAAAGCCCCATAGACAATTCCAATCTCCTAAAAATCGCCCTTCTGTATGCCCAAAACTTTAATGGCCTGGTATACTCTTTTCCACTGAATCCACAAATTGCCGTCAAGGGTATCGTAAACGAGGGGGAGGTATCCACCAAGCTCGGTCTTAAAGGAATTCCAACGCTTGCCGAAGAATTACAGATCGTAAGGGATTTGTTTATTTTGGAATACACGGGCGGGAAATTACATATTCCAACGATTTCCACCGCCCATGCCGTACGACTTATCGCCGATGCAAAGAAAAAAGGGTTGGATGTTAGTTGTAGCGTTGCCTTGCATAATCTTTGGTACACGGACGATAAACTGGAGGAGTTCAATACCAATTATAAGGTATTGCCGCCGCTACGAACAAAAAAAGATACGAAAGCACTTTTAAAAGGTGTTAAAGATGGTGTTGTAGATTTTATAACCACTGATCACACCCCTATGGATGTGGAGGAAAAAAGAGTTGAGTTCGATAATGCGGCCTTTGGAACCCTAGGCCTTGAAAGTGCCTTTGGAATCGTAAATCAATTATTTGATCTGGAAACAACAGTCTCATTACTTACCAAGGGCAGGGAACGATACGGCCTTGAAACCCCTATATTGAGGGAGGGGGAAAAAGCAAATTTAACACTGTTTGATCCGGGTGGCGAGTACACTTTTGAACAGGAGCATATTTTTTCCACTTCCAAGAACAGCATGTTTTTAGGGAGCCGATTAAAAGGTAAGGTATACGGAATTATCGCTAACAAGCAATTTATAATTTAACTACATTTGAAAAACATAAATCAACCTTAAATATAAAACCATGGACGAAAACACGATCAGCGAAGGGAAAACAATGGCAATTATTAGCTATATCACCTTGATAGGGACATTAGTGGCTTATCTAATGAACAATGATAAAAAGAATGCTTTTGCCAAATTCCATATTGGGCAGGCGTTACGCGCTTGGCTTACCGGTATTGTAGTATCTATCGTAGCCACCATACTGGTGATGGTAACCGGGGTCGGCATATTGGGATACCTGACTTACGTAGGGTGGGTATTGGCAATCTTGGGTTTGATCAATGCAGTAAATGGAAAAGTGGAAAAAATCCCGTTAGTGGGTTCGATCGGGGAAAAATAAAATATTTTCAAGCTTTTAAAGGGGCCAATTTTTGGCCTCTTTTTTATGCAGGATAGATACATTATGAAAGAAGAAAAAGAGGGTAAAACTACGGCAATAATCGCTTACTTAACCATGATCGGAGCGCTGATAGCGATTACCATGAATATGGAACCCAAAAATGCATTTGCACGCTTTCATACGAGACAGGCATTTGGACTTCACCTTATTTTTCTGGCATTCGCTCTTTTTTTAAGCCAATGGTTCAATGCATATGCCTGGTACGGGCTTTATATATTCTATATAGTGCTATGGTTTTATGGATTTGTAGGGGCATTAAACAACAAAAAACAACCAGTACCTATTCTAGGCGGGTATTTTCAAAAATGGTTCACTTTTATCCAGTAAAATGACGACAGCCCCTTTATCCTTGGAACACCTCATTAGACCTTCGGTTTTAACGGAAGGCAATGCGCCGGTCTTATTTATGTTCCACGGCTACGGGAGCAACGAGGAAGATTTGTTTTCCTTTGCCCCGGAACTGCCCAAAGAATTATGCATTATTTCGGTACGCGCACCTTACCCCATGCAACCTTTTGGTCATGCCTGGTATGCTATTAATTTTGAAGCTACGTCCGGTAAATGGAGTGATGAAGCGCAGGCCAAAGTTTCACGTGATAAAATATCCGTTTTCATAGATGAAGCTTGTGCAGCGTATCATTTGGATACAAATAATATTACCCTGCTGGGTTTTAGTCAGGGTACCATTTTAAGCTATGCGGTTGCCCTATCACATCCCGGAAAAATCAAAAACGTAATTGCGTTAAGTGGATATATCAATGAAAATATCCTCGTGGAGGGTTATGCTAAACTAGACCATACTTCATTGGATATGTATGTGTCCCACGGGTCGGTAGATCAGGTAATTCCCATAGAATGGGCCCGAAAAGCCCCAGATTTATTAAGTAAATTCAATATACCGCACACCTATGAAGAGTTTCCGATAGGTCATGGTGTTTCACCCCAGAATTTTTATGCATTCAAAGAGTGGTTAAAAAATAGGATTTAATTACTTCGGGTATATAACAAATGATCTACAAGGGTAAAGTCTACCCCCAAATCATCTTTTAATTCATAACGAATTAGAAGTTCTCCCCAAAATTTACCATCGGAAAAATCGGATACGATCCATTTATGGTTTAAAATTTTGATTTTATTGATTTTAAAGTCGCTCTCCATACCGGCATAAGGAATCATGGGGTTATCCCCTCTTTTTTCATTGGTCTCCAACAGTTTATCCGCAATGTAGCGCGATGGGTCCTGGATTTGCAAATGATCGTAATACGCCAAAGCATCGTCATTATTTTCCAAGGAAAAATATTGCATATCCAGTACTTTTAATTGTAAGTTCTGAACCGTATCCTGAAGTGTTTTTTGGACCAGCGCTAGCTCCGATTCCAAATTTTCGATTTTACCGTTCTTATCTTTTACCAAATTATTTGTACTTACAAACTGATATAGTGCGATCAAGGCCGCAAAAACAAATAGGTATAAAAATAACTTATTCTTCATGGGTGGTATATCTCATTATAGGGTTACAATTAAATTGTCATAGGCCAAATGCACGTTTTCGGGAAGTTTACGCTCTACCTCGTCATGAAAACCAAGCATGTGACTGATATGGGTAAAATAAGCCTTTTGAGGTTTTATCCGGTCTACAAATTCCAAAGCCTCTTTTAGGTTAAGGTGAGAATGATGAGGTTCTTCCCGTAACGCATTCACCACTAAAACCTTAGAGCCTTTTAACTTAGCGGATTCTTCATCTGAAATTGTTTTGATATCCGTAAGGTAAACAAAATCATTTATCCGAAATCCAAAGACTTGCAGACGATTATGGAAAGCTTCTATAGGAATGGCAAACAGGTTACCTATTTCAAAGGAAGTATTGTTGGTAATTAAGTTTACCTCAACTGCCGGAGCGCCTGGATACCGATTTTCGTCCGCAAAAATATAATCAAACCTTCTTTTAAGGGAAGTCACAACACGTTCATGGGCATAAATGGGAATATCTCCCTGTCTAAAGAAGAATGGTCGAATATCATCTATGCCCGCCGTATGATCTGCATGTTCATGGGTAAAAAGAATGCCATCCAATTGGGTAACATTATGGGTCAACATCTGCTGTCTAAAATCGGGGCCGCAGTCAATTACATAATTATAATGTTCCCAAGAGACCATTACGGAAACCCGGAGTCTTTTGTCTTTTGGATTTTTACTTAGGCATACGGGGTGGGTACTCCCAATAACGGGGATTCCTTGCGATGTTCCAGTGCCCAAAAACGTAATTTTCAACCTATCAACTATTTATTTCAAAATTATAACTTATTTATTTAATAGATTACCCAATCTTTTTAACTTTGTTAGAAAGAAAAACCATAAAATGGCTTCAGTTTTAAAAAGAGATCCTGCTTTTGAGAACATCCCCTCGATTAAGGCAAAGACCTTAAGAATAAATCTAAACCCTGATATTTACGGAACATTTGCAGAGATTGGCGCAGGCCAGGAAACTGCACGGCATTTTTTTAGATCTGGCGGGGCTTCGGGCACTATTGCCAAGGCCATGAGCGCATATGACAAGGATTTTAGTGATGCCATATACGGTATTGAAGATGATGGCAGATATGTGAGCCAAGCACGTTTAAAAACAATGTTGGCCCATGAAATGCGGCTTATGGAAGAACGGATAAGTCGTGATAGTCATCCCGAACGTCTGTTCTTTTCCTATGCAAATACGGTGGCGACAATCGATTTTTCCAAGCGTTATAAAGGCCATGGCTGGTTGGGTATACGGTTTCAATTAGATCCAAAACAAAAAGAATTTGATGAAATTGTATTGCATGTACGTTTTAAGCAGAATGAAGCACGTTTACAACAGGAGACCCTGGGTATATTGGGTGTAAATCTAATTTATGGTGCCTTTTATAAATACCATAAACCAAAAAAGCTATTAAAATATTTATATGATCACATAGATAAGGATACCGTTGAGATAGACATGGTGAACTTCTCGGGACCCAATTTTAAAAATGTGGACAACAGGCTCATGAGCCTGCAGCTGATCAAAAACGATATGACGGATGCGGTCATGTTCGGTCCGGATGGAAACAACCTATTACCGGCTACGGTGCTGTATAAAAAGAATATCTTGGCATTAAGGGGAAGCTTTAGGCCAGTGACCAAGGTAAATATGGATATGTTCCAAAAGTCCTATGATATCTTTATACGCGACCAAA
>JBCBZE010000249.1:0-5402 GCA_039815505.1 Bacteroidota bacterium
ACATCTTTTACAAACACCGAAGAAGATGCCGTTGGGCTCACTACCGTGGTTCCCTTTCTTTTGGAAACAGCACTTGTGGATGAAGGTGCCATTTATGGTAAAGGGGAGGATTGGAGCGAATTTGTTATCCAAGATGGCAACCTGGTTACCGGACAAAATCCACAGTCTTCCGTACTCGCCGCTCAAAAAACATTAGAATTAATAACAGTCAACTAAAAACTAGAAATCATGGAAAAAGTAGAGAATAGAAAGCAGGTTGCCGAGGCATTTTTTAATGCCTATAAAAATCACAATTTGGATGAAGCTGTATCGTATACCGCTCCTAGCGCCACTTTCAGATATGTTCCCTTGGGGGAGAACGGCATGGGGAAAATAGATGCCAATGAAGGAACAACATGGAAAGGTATCGCCGGCGCTTTGATCGGTGCTTTCCCCGATTTAACCAATGATGTAAAGAGTATTACCGTTGATGATCAAGGAAATGCCATAGTCCGGGTTTTTATAGGAGGAACGCAAGAAAATGAAATATTGGGTATCCCTAGTCAAGGTAAGTATTACAATACGGAACACCTTTTCATATTAAACATAAATGATCAAAACAAGATTACGGATATCATCTGTTTCTGGGACAATTGGGATTGGTTCCAACAAATTGGGTTTAATCCAGCTGCCTAAGATATTTTAAGCAAGTAAATTATGGGGCTCTCTTTAAAGAGAGCCCTTTTTTAATATCTCTAAAAAACTATTTTTAGCACAACGGGGCAAGGTGTACCGCCAGTTTTGCAAAAGGGTTTTTAAAAAGCACAACTAGTGGGCAAAGGTTCCTGATTTTGCAGCTCTTTTGCGAAATTGGCATCTAACACATCCGCCGAAAAGCCATTTTCTACACTTCCCTTAAAAACTGAAGTGCCGTACCCATTAGTGTTCATGTGAGCCCTAATATAAACTTCCTGATTACCGGAAATCGAAATAATACCTCCAGAGCGGGTAAAAGGTTGTTCATCTACGTGGCTATGGGCCATAATTCTACGATAGATAAGGTTGCCTTCAAGATCTATTACCTCCCACCAATTTGCATACTGATTACATCCAGTATCCGGACTTTCTATACTAACACTAAAGGTGTAATCGTTTGCTGTACCGGTTGTCGTAACATTGGTGACCTTGGCAAGGCCATTACTTTTTGAAGCTTCGTCCGTAGTTTGAATAGTTTCTTCATCAATCCCATCCGTAGAACAGCAAAAAAACCAAAACACCAATGGAATAAGGGCTAATGGTATATAGGATCTCACAGTAAATGGATTTATGATCGAATCGGCTTGTTCTGTATAAGATCTATGTATAGATTAATGTTCTTCTTGAGGTCTCTTCGATGGGTAATAAAATCAAGAAAACCATGTTCTTGCAAAAACTCCGCGGTCTGAAAACCTTCCGGAAGCTCTTTGCCAGTAGCCTCTTTTACAACTCTAGGCCCTGCAAAGCCAATTAAAGCGCCCGGTTCCGATATGTTGATGTCGCCGAGCATGGCATAAGAAGCGGTTGTTCCTCCCGTAGTAGGATCGGTACATAAAGAAATATAAGGAATGCCTGCTTCGGCCAACTGGGCCAATTTGGCCGATGTTTTTGCCAATTGCATTAAAGATAGTGCAGCCTCCATCATTCGGGCCCCACCAGACTTTGAAATCATTAAAAAGGGAACCTTCTTTTTTATGGCATGGTCTATGGCACGTGCTATTTTTTCACCCACAACACTTCCCATGGAGCCACCTATAAAACCAAAATCCATACAGGCGATAACCAATTCTTTGCCTTGGGATTTACCTATGGCAATACGTACTGCATCCTTAAGGCCGGTCTTCTGCTGTGCGGCCTTTAAGCGATCGGAATATTTTTTGGTGTCCTCAAATTTTAAAGGGTCTTTGGAAGAAAGCTTACTATCCAATTCTCTGAACTTATTGTCATCAAAAAGGATTTCAAAATATTCTTTACTACCAATTCTTACATGGTAATCATCTTCAGGGCTTACATAAAAGTTTTTGGCCAAGTCCTCCGACTCCACAATTTTTCCCGTAGGAGATTTATACCATAGTCCCTTAGGGGTATCTTTTTTCTGTTCTGTGGCTGTCTGTATCCCTTTTTCTGTTCTTCTAAACCAAGCTGTCATACGCTAAAAATTAAGTTAGGAGTATACCGTTAGGACCTATAAGGTATTTATATTATTTAAATCCTCAAACGCTTTTTTTAGCCTCTCCACAAATGATTTTTCACCTTCTCGCAACCAAACCCGGGGGTCATAGAATTTTTTGTTAGGCTCATCCGCTCCACTGGGATTACCTATTTGGGATTGAAGATAATCTTTTTTATCCTGAACATAATCCCTTACGCCAGCTAAGAAGGCATATTGTAAATCGGTATCTATGTTCATTTTAATGACACCATATCCTATAGCTTCCCTAATTTCCGCTACAGTCGATCCCGAACCACCATGAAAAACAAAATCGATGTGATTATGCTGTACACCATATTTTTCGGTGACATATTCCTGGGAATTCTTTAATATTTTTGGAGTCAGCTTAACATTTCCGGGCTTATACACCCCATGTACGTTTCCGAAAGCGGCCGCCACGGTAAATCGCGGGCTTACCTTGGATAATTCCTCATAGGCATAGGCTACTTCTTCTGGTTGGGTATATAATTTAGAATCGTCTACATCTGAATTATCCACACCATCTTCCTCACCACCCGTGATACCGAGCTCTATTTCCAAGGTCATGTCCATTTTGCTCATTCTTTCCAGGTATCCCTTGCAAATTTCTATGTTTTCTTCAATAGGTTCTTCGGAAAGATCGATCATATGCGAACTGAACAAGGATTTTCCCGTTTCCTCAAAGTGTTTTTCGCTGGCATCTAAAAGCCCGTCGATCCATGGCAACAATTTTTTAGCGCAATGATCTGTGTGCAGTATGACCGTTGCCCCATAGGCTTCCGCTAATTGATGCACATGTTTTGCTCCCGCTATAGCACCTTGAACGGCAGCGTTTTGTCCTTCATTGGATAGGCCTTTTCCCGCATTGAATTGTGCACCTCCGTTGGAGAACTGTATAATTACAGGAGCATTTAAGCTTGCAGCGGTCTCCAATACGCCGTTTATAGTGTTTGATCCTATTACATTGACGGCGGGCAGGGCAAACCCTTTTTCTTTGGCGTAGTTAAAGATTTCCTGAACTTCATCCCCTGTAGCAACACCGGGTTTTATATTGTGGACCATATTTTTTTGTCTGTTAGTTTATAAAAGATGGGACAAAAGTAATAAAATAATTAGGTCTAAAAAGGATAATTTATCCCTATGTTAAAGACGGCATTGGCAAAGTTATAATCCCTGAACCACCTTTGGCTTGGTTGTAAAGCGGGATTATAGGTTTCAAAACCAATATCTACTCTAAAGACAAAATAGGTAAAGTCGTACCTTACACCAAAACCGGTGCCCAGCGCAATATCCTCTAAAGAGCTAAAACCATTGAAGGTGGCATCGGCATCGTCAATGTCATCAAAAACGTTCCATATATTACCGGCATCGGCAAATAAAGCACCCTTTATATCGCCAACAATGGGAAAACGATATTCCAGATTAAAAGCCAATTTAAAATTGGCCTCGTTAAAATCGTTGAGGTTATCGGTTCTTCCTGGTCCCAGGGAATAGGGATTCCAAGCTCTGTTGTCATTGGCACCCCCGGCAAAATAACTTCGTACAAAAGGAATGTTATCGGAGTTTCCATAAGGTACGGCCATACCAATAAAGCCTCTAAACGCAAGTACATCGGATTGTGAAAGCCCCCAATGTTTAATATAGCTGAATTCGGATTTTATATATTGAGAGAAGGGAACGTCAAAAACCAACAAATCTCCATCCTTTTCATTAAAGGGTATAACTTTGGAAATTCCAGAAAGTAGATTACCGGCACTTTCCACGGTAATCCGATACTGATAAAAATTATTGTCATTGATACCCTTTTTGTTGTTCTTGGTGTAGGTGTAGTTACTGGCAAATATAAGGTTGTCTTCCGTTAATCTTACCCTACGTTCCTCGATACTGGCAACTTCCCGTACCGTTTCCGCATCCGCAGCAACGGTTCCATTCTCTATGGCTGAAATAAAACCTGTGGTTCCGGCAGGAATAATAAGATTGGGATTGCCCGTATCATTGGGGTCTTCAAAAAAATCCTGCAATGAGGGTTCGTCCTCAAAACCATCCGCTATTTCATCCAATTGTTCAAAGCTGCTCTGGAATACGTTAAAATAGCGCTCAGGGTTTAAATTTCGAACAAACTGTATGTTCAAAATGTTGAACGTATTTTTTGTAAAATCTGTTGGAGACCAACTGTACCCTAAATCCGTGTTAAAGGTTTGTTTGTCCAAACCAATGTTCTTCTGAAAACTTGTACCTATGGCCATCCGTGTTTGCGGAAGCATATAATAGGGAATGATTTTTTTGGTATTGAACAAGGGAAACCATATCCTTGGAAACGTTAAGTTGACATCGCCCCCAACTTCGGAAACGACGTTATCGCCCGTAAGTGAGGATTCGGCACTTAACAAGCCCACAGATCCCCTGCCAGAGACACTTAAGGTTTCTGCCCCACCAAAAATGTTTCTGGTAATGAGCGATGCACTTAAGGCAATTCCGATCTGTTCAATATTGGAATGTTTTACATCCGTGTTCAGCCCCAACGAATATTTTTGTCTTGGCGCCAAGTAAATATTGGAGATGAGTTTATTCTGGGTGCTATCCGGCAGGAATTCAATATTTGGATACTTAAAGGTATTTAGATTAGTGATTTGTCTATAGGTGCGTACCCTGTCCAAATCCCTATAAATACTATCTTTTTCAAAAAAAATAGCATCGGTCAATGCTTTGGGTTTATATCGTAAATCGTTCTTAAAATATATGGTATAGTTTTCATATTCCGTGGACTGCAGTTCATCCGGATCATCTCCAAAGGTGTAATCGGCATAAATATTTATTTTGTCAAAACGATATGGTTTGTATTCGGACGTGCTAAGGGTAGTGTCGTTTCTTCTTTTTAAGTTTTTGATGTTAAGTTCAACGTCCATTCTTTGATCGTCCCTTAGTTTTGAGGTGTCCCTAAGGATTTCGTAGGTAATGGAACTTTCCTGAAAGTTATATACCCCTGAATTTCTGAAGAGCGAAGTAAGACGTTCCCGTTCTTTGTTAAAGTTGGAAAGGTCGAATTGTTGGTCTTTTTTAATGAAAGATTCGTTCTCATGCAGTCTATAAATGGAATCAATGGCCTTGGAATCTATTTTTTTTGAGATGGAATCTATCATGAAAGGCTTCCCCAAGGTTATTTTGTAGTCTACTTCGGCTCTTTGCTTTCTTTTCC
>JBCBZE010000274.1:0-4860 GCA_039815505.1 Bacteroidota bacterium
AGACACCGATTAAAAACGATATATAATAGGATAAAGGGGCCTTCCCATACCATAGATAATGTTTTAAAAATACATAGCCTACGTCCGCATACCCTAGCGGGCCATATGACCCTGTACAAAAGTGTACTTCCCATTCAGGAACTACATGGCCTAAATGGTTTTTATTGGCCCTTCTCCCAACGAAAATGATGATCCGGAAAATTAGAGCCATTCATAACCTAGATAAAAACACCAAAGAGATTACGCACTTAATCGATTTATCCTTGCTGGGCAAAAAATCATTTCGTTATTTGTATAGGCTATTTTCAACTTTTTAAGTTAAATTACATCTACCGTTATTTTTATTTTCTGTAAATACGACCAAAGCTTTGATCATGCAAACCAAATCCATTATTTATTGTTTTATTGCTTTATTGTTTTTTTCTTGTTCCTCGGAGGAAGATTCCTCGCCTATAGAACCTGCCGGTGAGGAAAACGGAAACCTGAACGAATCCAATATTTTGATAAGCCTTGTAGAAAATGCCATAGTATCCTCGGAAGAAATATCCATTACAATATCGAAAGATGTGGATATTTCCTCTTTAGAGGTATTTTTGGACAATGAGCTAGTAAAAAGGTTTACCGCTCCTCCATACAGTTTTACCCTAGATGCCGAAAGTTATTCGGATGGCGATCATAGTTTAAAGGTAGAAGTCTACTCGAACCAAGTTAAAACGGCATCTAGAACAATTAATATAAAAACCGATAACAATGGGCCCCTTCTAGCTTTGGACGGTATAGCGAACGATGAAATTATATGTTCGGAAATTACCGTTGAACCTCAAATAACGGATATTGTTTCCGATATAAAACACGTTGAAGTTTTTCTGGATGACATTCCAATATTTGAAACTAATGGCAGTGATTTTACATTTCACCTTAATCCTACCGATTTTACCTTAGGCCATAAAAACCTAAAATTTGTAATGGAAGACGTAATAGGAAATATTTCAATGGATTCCCTACGCGTTGGCATTGCAAAAAGAATAATAGGTATCAGCTTCCCAGATGATTTTGTGCGGGTAAACACGGATAAGGTGCATGCTATCCTATCCGATGCGGAAGGTAATTTTTTGGATAGGGTAACACACTCCTCTGGTAAGGCCGAAACCTTGGAATTTTGCTCCTTACAGGAATTTGAGGACCATACGGAATTTATATTGACCTTTGTAGAAGATTTCCAAGATGTGATTTTTGGTTTTTATGTATATGGCAATTTAACGAAAGCTGTTTTGGGTGATCAGATAACTTTTTCTTCAAGAGCCGGTGGTTTAAGTTCTGCCTCTGTAAACCTGGATATTCCTTCATATGAAGATGGGTTTTACGTACGCTCTTCCTCTGTATGGAGCTCCATGATTTATACAAACGATGCGTTTTCGGGACATTTTTCCACCTCTTTTACCAATGAAGACCTAGGAATAGACAAAGCTTTTGTACAATACTTTCATCCAGATTTGGGCAGAAGTTATCAATGGGCCTTTGTAGAGGATATCCATACCAAATTTTCTTTGGAAGCAAGCGACTTTACAAGTGCCGATGTCATACATAGTTTCTTATCTGTGAACGGTTCCAATCTAGACCCTTTTCTTAGCATTCACGGTTTTGACAATGAGACGCGTTACAACGCAATGAGCGGCCATCTTATTTATTGGAACCCTTCCCTAAATCGAATAAATGGCTATGATTACTCGTATGCGGATATTTTTGATCATATCGTGTATTCCGCTAGGGTAAGTAATTATGCAGTACAAGGTGCAGGAGCCCCACCGGCTTCCATTACGGTTCCAGGCACTACAATCGATTATGGTTTTATGAACAATCAATTGACCTTTAGCGGTCTTCCCGATTATGAAGTAGGAAGAATTAGATTGAATAATTTTGACGATGCCCATATTAATGTAGAGTTCATTTTTGACGGACAGGCTACCGACGTTGTTATTCCAGAACTTCCGGAAGGACTTTTCCCCGCAAATGTAACCGATGTGTTCTCCAACGAAAGATTGAACATTATTCAAGGAACAGCAGAAAATTATTCCGCCTTTACCAGTTATGGTGATTATATATCCAATGTATTGGCACCTTCAACACCTTTTTATATTGCCTCTCCCATACGGGAACGTGTTTTTAAATCGTCCGTTGGTTCCCAATTATTGCCCATAAATGAATTTCCTCATTATCAGGGATTTTAGTTTTTTGGGGAAATTGAATGATGGCATTACAAATTATCCAACTGATTACTTTTCTTATCGGTACTAATGGTCCAAAGGAAGCCCACAAAAAAGAAGCTATCTGCCGAAGGTAGTATATCCCTTCTTTCAAATACACCATCGGCATTGGGGGTATCGCTATACTGAAAACCATTGACATTATTAAAGTCCAGTACGTTGTTTATGGAAAAGTAAAGTATCTTTTGTTGGGACAGTAAATAGGCCCAGTTAAAACTTAAATTGTTTAACGACCTGGTTTTTTCGTCCATAAAACCGGCGGTATTTGGGTTGTCAAAGGGTCTACCGGATGCGTAGGAATAGGATAGCCCCACTTGAGAACGCCAATCTGAAATAAAGTATTTGGTAACTAAGGAAAGGTTATGTTTTGCCGCAAAATTGGGCGTAGCCCTTTCCCTAAAATTTTGATAATCGCGTTCCGTATCCAAATAGGAGTACGACACCCAATAATCCAAGTTTTTAATGTTTTTATTATCTCTCCAAAAAACATCCAATCCGGCGGCATAACCACTTCCCAAGTTGTTGAAATTAGAATCGAATTGGGCAAGCTCGGTGTCGAACTTTATCAAATTATCATAATCCTTATAGTACGCCTCTGCCCTAAAGGTTTTACCATCACCGATAAGCTGATAGTTGAGTATATAATGGGATGTTTTTTCCGTCCTTAAGCTTTGGTCGTATCGCAGGGTCTGGGTCACCGGATTTTGATAAAAATCGCCATAGGCCAAAGAAAACTGTCCTTTTTTGCCTGTTTTATAGGCCAATGAGACTCTTGGAGCTAAGGTGAACTCGTTCAACAAGTTTGAATATTCGGCCCTTGCCCCCAACTTTACGGCAAAATTATTGCTGAAGAAAATGTCTGTTTCAGTAAAGGCAGCACTTAAATTATCGGTAAAACCACTTTCAAAATCCAAACCGTTGAGCCCGGAAAAAACCTCATCATAATCGGTTATAAAGTGCTCTATACCAAAGCTTAGGTTAAAACGGCTGTTAAAACCTTTTTTAAGTTTTACTTTTAGATGGGCCCCGGTCTCCTCCGTATCTATATCATCTTCCAGAATTCCAATATCATTGGTATCAAAAGAAATACTGGCACCAGAGGTCAAACTCCAATCATTTTCAAAAAAATACTTGTAAGAAGAGTTAAAATAAAGATTGTTGTTACGCAATCTGAAGGGAACAAATTCCTCAAAATTGATATCCTCTTGTTCAATATCCAAATCCGCATGATTAAAGCCGGTGTATAATTTAAACAAGCTTCGATCTTTTTTACTTCGGAAGACCGCTTCACCTGAAATGGATTCGTACGGGCTGTTCCATCGTACCCCTTGATCGGAAGGTATCAACGCTTCGTAGGGTGCTAAGTTGATATAGAACGTGTTTATGCTTAGGGACTCATTACCCCATATTTGGGTATGTCCCACACCACCGCCGACGGACATGATGGAAATATCCGTTTTCTCCTGTTCGGGAACGTCCGTGGTGTTCAATAGCAAAACACTGGATAGGGCTTGTCCATATTCCGCTGAATACCCTCCTGTGCTGAAGGTTATTCCTTTGAACAGGAATGGGGAAAACCGACCTCTGGTGGGGATATTGTTGGCCGTTGCGTTGAACGGTTGGAAGACGCGAAGACCATCGATAAAAACCTGTGTTTCGCCCGCATCCCCGCCCCGAACAAATAAACGTCCGTCACCATTTACGGTCGTAGTGCCCGGCAAAGTCTGCAACGCTCCCACAAAATCACCTGCCGCTCCGGCAGTAGTGACGATGTCCAAAGGTTTTAAAACAGATACTTTGGAGTTGTCACCCGCCTCAAAAGTTCCCGCGGTCAGGGTAACGCCCGTTAGACTATTTATGGATTCCACCATTTTAATATTCATTTCCCGAAAATAGGATACATCCCCTGCCAACATATATGTTTCATAAGACATTATGGAGACAATGAGGTTTTGGGTTCCCGTTTCCGATGTTTCAAAAGAGAAGCTTCCGTCCACGCCAGTGGAAGCGCCATCATACGTACCTTCCAAATAAACGTTGGCCCCGGCTATTGGGTTGTTTTTTTGATCGGTAACGGTTCCGGAGATCATGGTTTGCCCAAAACCAAGGATGGCATGTAACAGTAGTATGGAGAGTAAGGTTGGTTTCATCGTCTTAGTTCGTTTTTTGATGGGACAAAGGTGGGAAAGCGGGACCATAAAATACAAACCGATTCACCCAACTGTTATTTTTTTATCCTGAATTGAAAATCAAAAAACACATATACAATTCGGGCATCAAATTTTACAACTGGGTATATTCCTTTTTCGAACTTGTCCGATTTGCTACAATTTTACGGCATCATTAACAAAAAAATAAAAAAAATGAAAACATTAGGACTTCTTTTAGGATTGATTTTTACGGGTTTGATCGCAACCGCACAGGAAAACAAGGGCGTTACCCTAACGGTAACCATCGAAAACGTGCTTAACGACCAAGGAAAGGTATTGGCTAGCCTTCATACTGACCAAACCTTTATGAAAGGTGCCGGTCTTGTTGATTTATCGGCCACCGCAAAAAAGGGTGAACTTATCATGACCTTCGAAAATGTGGAACC
>JBCBZE010000304.1:0-4387 GCA_039815505.1 Bacteroidota bacterium
CAATGCCGCAAAAGTAGAGGTAGGTGGTATACAGGAAGAGCGGGTCTTTGTTGAATTTGATAATGCAAGATTAAAAGAATACGGCCTAACGGCCAATAAACTTCAAAATAGTATCTCTTCTACCAATATCCTAAGCTCTGGAGGGCAAATAAATTTGGAGAACGAACGTATTGTTTTAGAACCGACCGGAAACTTCAACAGTCTCGAAGATATCAAAAAAACCCTCGTACCCGTGGGTGATGGAAGCCAGGTGGTCTATCTGGAAGACGTGACCAATATTAAAAAAGGGTATATAGATCCTTCCCAACAAATTGTCCAGGTAAATGGGAACAATGCACTTTCCCTTCATATCTCCCTAAAAGAAGGGGCCAATATCGTGCAAATGGGAGAAGAGGTCGATCTAGTGATCAACGAGTGGGAGGGGAAACTTCCAGTAGGTCTGGAAATTTCCCGACTGTCCTCATTGGATACCTTTGTGGATGAAAGCATAGAGAATTTCATTAGCAACCTTATGCAATCCATTGCCATAGTACTGTTGGTCATGTTGGTTTTTTTGGGATTTAGAACGGGGTTTATCATTGCCAGTTTAGTCCCCATAGTAACGATTACCACCCTTATGGTAATGGGATTGATCGGGGTGGGCCTTAATCAGGTTACCTTGGCAGCTTTGATCATGGCTTTGGGAATGATGGTGGATAATGCCATAGTGGTTTCCGAATCCATTATGGTTAAAATGGAACAGGGTGTACCGGTGAAAAAAGCGGCCATAGATTCCTGCTCCGAATTGTTTACCCCTTTATTAATTTCCACCTTGACCACATCGGCCGCCTTTCTTTCCTTTTATTTAGCCGAATCCATTATGGGGGACATTACGGGTCCCATATTCGTTGTAATTACCATTGCTTTGGTTTCCTCGTGGATTATTTCTTTGACCGTTATTACCTTGTTCTGTTTTATGTTCTTAAAGGTCAAAACAGATCAAAAAGAAAGTGTTGTGGATCGTATGATCAATACGCTAAAGACCTATTATAAAGATTTGATCCTGTTTGCGTTATCTAAAAAAACCTTGGTCCTCATAGGAATTTTTGTTGCTTTTATCATTTCATTATGGGGGTTTACAAAAACGGAGTTTTTGTTCTTCCCAGATAGCGACAGGAATATGGTTACCATCGATATTAACTTACCGCAAGGGACAAAAATTGAGCGTACAAGGGGTTTGGTGGACGAACTGGAAGAATATATAAAAGACTCCCTTCAAGTAACCGAAGAAAGAAAAGAAGGGATTTCGGATTGGTCCTCGTACATTGGTGAAGGTCCGGAATCCTATGATTTGGGATACAGCCCGGACGAGGCCAATTCCAGTTATGCCCATATTTTGGTAAATACCTCGGATGCGGTTTTAAACCAGGAAATCGTAAATAGATTGGATGCGTTTACGCTCAACAGTTTTCCCGACGCCGATATTAAGGTAGGTCCTTTGGGTGCGGGAGGTGGAGGTACCCCTATCGAAATTAAGGTACAAGGGGACGAACCCGCACAATTGGCCATTATTTCGGAGACCATTAAACAAAAATTGACGACCCTTTCGGGTACTAAAAATGTAAAGGATGACTGGGGGCCAAAAAGCAAAAAATTTGTAATCGATATTGATCAGAACAAGGCGCAAATAGCGGGTGTCACCAATCAGGATATTGCCATCTCCCTGCAAACGGTCCTGGACGGATTCAATACCGGTTCGTATAGGGAAGACGACAAATCCATACCCATCCTTATGCGAGGGGATGCCAGTCAACAACAGACATTGGAATCCTTGGAAACCCTGAATATATATTCACAAAATTCAGGGAAAAGTGTTCCCCTACTACAAGTAGCGACCATAGTGCCCCAATGGCAATATACCAAGATCAAACGGCTAGACTTGGATAGGACCATTAATGTATCCAGTGAAATAACGGATACCGGTAACTCGGCTGCTATTATGGAAATCATGACGCCATGGTTACAAGAACAAATGAAGAACTGGCCCCCCGGTTATGGATACCAGCTCGGTGGGGATGCAAAGAGTACCAGTGAAAATATGGGTGCTGTCATATCCTATCTGCCGCTTTCAGGATTTATTATTGTACTGTTGTTGATCATTCAGTTCAATTCTTTTAGAAAAATGGTCATGGTCACTTTGACCATTCCCTTAGCTATTATAGGGGTGGTTATAGGACTGCTTGTTTTTCAGGAGCCTTTTGGTTTCATGCCGTTTTTAGGCGTGATTTCCTTGGCAGGGATAGTGATTAACAATGCAATTGTCCTCATAGACCGTATCGAGATTGAAATAAGGGCTCGAGAAAGTATACAGGATGCGGTAATAGCTGCTTGCCTACAGCGATTCCGACCAATACTACTGGCAACCTTCACGACCGTTTTGGGTCTTATACCCTTGTATTTGAGTGGCGGGGAAATGTGGGAAGGAATGGCCGTAAGTATTATGGTGGGACTCCTTTTCGGAACCGTGATCACTTTGGTATTCATTCCCTCGTTCTTTAGTGTATTGTACAAGGTAAACTATCAAGGGTATATTTTTGACCCAAAGTTGTTGAAAGATTAAACAACACTATTTAATTCGTTATTCTTCATAACATTGGTCAATACATCATGTATTATTTGCCCACTATCTATTTGTTTTCCATTTTCCCGAACCGATGCACAGGATAAGGATAGGTCGGGTACGTTGCCCTTTATCTTGCTAAGGGGCATGTCCCGACCTATCAACTACTAACCAACCAACACATCTTATATATTCTTTATCCTTTTACCATGGATTGTTGTATGTTTTATAACGTTCAATAATAGACTACGCTATCCGGCACATGGGTACACTTTGGATACGTGGGTACACTTTGGATACGATAGTGTATTGTTTTGCAGTTTGTTCAAACCTCACCTGTACGTGTTCCTGCCCTTGTATTTCCCCTAATGTACAATATACATAAGCCATGTTTTTCATTTTTTGAAGGCCTTCACATGCCGTGGAAAGGGTTTATTTCCATGGCATAACGCTAGAGTGTATACCGGATGGTCAATTAAAAGCGGGAAAAAGCTAAAATGCGAGACCTATGAACAAATACAATTGGGGGATTTTCAGTATTCATCGTACATGGTTCATAGGGCACCAGAGATGGAGTTCGCTAACAAATAAAAAATTATGGCTAAAAAAAATCCTGGAAGTCAAGAACCCCAAGAAGGGGACATTGAATTAGGCGCGTTGACCGGTAACCCAAACACTCCCGAAGATACGGTAGGTAGGGAAAAAACTAGGGATGGCAAAGTAATAGCAAGTAGGGAGAAAAAACGGGACGGTAAAAGTTTCGTCTTGGCCAAAGCTATTATAAGTGCAAATAATCCGGGCCAAGATACAGAAGGGCTGCAAAGTGCCTATGCACAGCATTATCAGAAAATGGACAATCTTGTGTCTAGTGACATATTCAGCCCAAGGGCTTTTAAGCTAGACTTGGTTAAGCCAGAACTCATAAGTATCCCATATCTAGAGAGATATTTCAAAACGGTCATAGGTAGTTTTACGGATTTTAATAAAGAGGGTATAGAAGATGGCTATGACAGGGAACCCAAAAAATGGTTGCACTCCGCAGCCAATAGGGGCAGATTGGTCCTCGTAGAGGCCACCGATGAAAACCTAAAGCAAATTGCAGATGCCATGATCAATGCAAGTCCGTTGGAAAGGGTAGTGGCGGTAGGGCTCGATTCGGAAAAGCAAAGGGCGTTAAAAAAAGAGCTCCTCAGATCTTGGAAAGAAAAAATAGCACAGCAAGAGGAACCCCAAGAGTATAAGGCAGGACTTTTGGACGCTTTGCAACAAGAGGAAAATAATAGCACCGTAGCGTTACTAAAAGATTTTACCTTGGAAAGTCTCATGGGACCACATGCTTTTACCGAAGAAAAGGATATATCCTATACCTATATGCAGGACCAGTTAGATGCATCGTTTAGTTCAAAGCTAGATGAGATCGTTCTATATGGCGATCAAAACTCATTGGCCCAAGAGCTTCCCCATCTGGCCATGGGGGCTGGGGCGGGTAGGTATCTTGCGATCAAAGCGGGGGAGTTCAATGATGAAAGCGCTACGCAATGGACCGCTAGATTTACCAATGAGACCGATCCCCTTGCACTTTTAACCTCGTCCAAAGACCCAAGTAGTATTTTAAAGGAAGATAGGACAGGTGAAAATGAGGGGGCTTCCAAAAAGGGAATTCTAGGGAAAGCGGTAGATGTTGTTTGGCCGGGTTTCGATGTAGAAACCATACCCTCTAGCGAAAAGAATTATGAACTGAATCCAAAATTTGAACAGCTCCTCGACTCCCTAGGGGAAAAATACGAG
>JBCBZE010000355.1:0-3481 GCA_039815505.1 Bacteroidota bacterium
TACCTTACCATTGGGTTTTAATGCAAGAACCTTTCCCTGTTTTGGGTTCTTAGAATTAATTATTTCCGTAGCCTCGGTATTATTTATTTCCCAGCCTGTGAGGTCGTCTTCAAAATTATCCTCAAATAATACCTGGGCAGCACATACCATTGGGAAAAACACGATTACCGCAAGATTTCTAACTTTGAATATCATAATGTCTTAACTATTTATTTAATTTTTATAAGTTTAAAATTCAAGCTGCCAATTATTTAGGTATGTAAACTCTAGGCAAGGCAATTTCAAAATCATTTAGGCTTATAAATTTGCTGGGATTTGGCACATAACACCAACATATTAATTGCATACTTTCTTTACCAAAGTGATTCCATTCACTAATTTCAAAATCGTAATAACCAAGATTATGTAGTAGATCTTTGTTATGTGTTTTATCATAGACTATTACTATCCTACTAACACTTGGATCATTTGCACTTTTTTCAGGTAATCTATCCATGGAAAAAAATATATTTACTATCATACCTATTGGATTTTTTATGGGTGATTAACACTTGGCCAACCTACCCAAAACGATCCATTCTTTTTGAGCGCTACTTTATACTTGCAAAAACTGTCTTGAAGTTCTTCTAAAGTATTGTGGAATAGATGAATAAAGTCTATCGGTTCTGATATAAATTCTTTTTCCACGATTATTCCACTGGTCATATCAGAAAACAAATCGAAATAATGTTCAGGCTGCTTATAGAGCAATACTGTAAAGTTCTCCTTAGTTCCCGGTTTCTTTGCTAGTAGCATTCCTGAATATCTTGCTGTCATGCTTTAAATTTTTAGTCTATCTGGTTCCCCATTGCCATATTCCAAATCCTATTTCCTTACTTAGTGTGTGTCCGACTTGTTTTAAGGTTAGCAGAATTTGATCCCTGTGGTGAGATTTATGGGAAATCAAATTCCCAAATCCAACTTTCTATATATTTCCCTTCAATTTGCTATAGGTCTATGGGTAACGGCAAATTTTCCATCTTTTTCTGATCAGAGCAAGAGGGCATAATCAAAAAAAACTAAAGATTCTTTTCATAGTTTTAGTATTTCACTGGTAAATTTCTGATTTCAAAAAAAAAATAGCCTATCATTTTATTGGTGAATACTATCATTTTGAGCTTTTTTTCTATACGTGTTGGGATTCATCCCTTCAAGTTTTTTAAAGAACCTCGTTAGGTTGTTCGGCTCACTAAAATGTAAGGCATGAGATATTTCCGCTATAGTTTTATCCGAATAACGCAACTCCATTTTAATCTCGTTAAGGAGCCTAGTGTCAATTATTTCCTTTGCGCTACACCCCATGTGCCCTTTTACAATTCTGTTGAGCTTATATCGGTCTATTCGCAATAAATCGCAATATCCCCCCACGGAGTGTATTTTACGAATATGTGATTCAAGCAATTCTTTAAATTCATAAATACCAGAATTTGATTGGGTCTCCGGTGAAATGTTATAGGATTGGCAGTATAGCCTATTCAGCTTTGATAAAGAAAAGTATAAAAGCGATCGTATAATATGTGGACTATCTTTTTGATAGTTGTTTATTTCATTGATGATTTCATTTAAAACATCTTTTAAAATACCATACTCTTCGTCTTGAAGCACTAAATATTGGGGTTGTTGAGAGTTATAAAAGTATTGTAATCGAAATGCGAATAATTTATCATCAAAAAAATTGGATAAGAAATCATTTTGAAAGACAAGATGAAACCCTTTGACACTTTCAATGGGAATATGACACGACTTTTTCTGAAAAGGGCATATGAAAAAAAAACTGTTCTTGGTCGCTTTTAGGGATTGTCCGTTCAGTACAATGCTTCCTTTTGCTTTTTGGAACATCATAATCTCAAAAAAATCCCCTGTTTGTGGATTGGGGTCAAAAAAAGCATTTGGATTAGTTTCAAACTTGTGCAAATCCATCAAAAGCTCAAAACCATACTTTCTTTTTTCAAAAACGAACTTTCTCACCTATTTAAAAGTTTTATGTCAAGAATTAAATTGCATGTATACCCTAGTTATTGGGCTCGATTCATGTAACACTCCTTAAAAGTATGAATTTACGCCACTTTATTTTTTTGATTTAGGCATCGTAGACATATGACTAAAAACCAAAGTGCCACCAAAGGACCTATTATATAGGGGATGCCCACTTCTCGTGGAGTGAAGGGAAAAGCGTAACACTTGATAACAAGGAGGGATGCAGCAATAAGAGAGCCACTTATACTCCATATCTTTCCAAAAGAGGAATGACTGTACATTACAAAAGAAAATAAAAGCATAGCTGTAGCACAAAAGAAATCGTTACTAATTTGCATTGATAAATGTATAGGGTCAACGGTTCTTTCAATCCAATCCAACAGTTGCAAATCTTTTTCTGAAGTGACTTCCGAGCGGAAGTGTAAAAGATATCCATGAAATACCTGTTGTACAACTAGCATTAGAGTGAATAAAAATCCCGACACAAAAACAAAGAGTGCTGCTATTTGACTTATTACTGTAGTTTTTTCTTGTTTTAAAAAGTTATGGAAACCAAAACCGCAAAGGGAAAAAGTTACACCAAACATGCCCGCAAAAAATATTTCAATGCTAGATGGCAGAGATACCAATAAGAGTACCGGAAAGATTAGATTGGCTATAATACCTGCAACGCTACCAATTGTTACCCATTGTCTTGCCAATTTTGTACTTAGTTCCATAATATCAATAATTTAAAAATGGGTTCAATGATGTTTTGAACCCATTCATTGTTAAACTAAGCTCCTTTTCCGAACATTATGAGTATCAACTCCACCGATTCGTCAGTTTCATTCCACCATTTATGATGTACGTTTGCAGGAATAAAAACTGTATTTCCTTCAGTTACGGTTATGTGTTCACCATCAACTATCCCTTTGGCGGTGCCTTTTATTAAAACACCCATCATTGGGAAAGGCATCGCCTGTTCTCTGGCATCTTCCCGAACACGATCTCCAGGTTTAAGGTTAAACCAACCTGTTCTTAGCCCTTTTTCATAATAAAATATGGTCACACCTGCACCATGCGCTTTGCGTGTCGCATCTGGACGGAACGGAATAACTTCTGGGAAACCCTTTGTCCAAAAATGAAATGAAAAGGCATTCATTTCGCTATCATCATCTTCTGTTGGATTAAAGTTGTTGATTTCTTGTACATCCAACGGGGCATGATCTGTGGAAAATGCTTTGGCCTGAGCCGTAAGCGCATTTATTTCGCCACTATTAATAGCTCTTAAAGCATTTACTTCGGCCACATAGGCATAGGTTGGGATTTTAGGCAGACCCTGCTGTAATATAACTTCCCATTTTTTATCTCCAATTTCATTCCCCGTTGTAGTTATGGTCCATTCCCCGTTAACTTCTGGTACGCTTATGCCCACTGCTCGTGCTTGATTGGCATGACGGTCTGTTTTATAGTCCTCAACGTA
>JBCBZE010000130.1:0-8480 GCA_039815505.1 Bacteroidota bacterium
AATCCCCTTCCCAAACAACAAGATAATTTCAACTGGGACGCGGAAGAGTTCGATTTTGAGTTTGAATTGGGCTTGGCCCCGGATTTTGAGGTTTCCCTTAAAACGAAAAAAGCCGTTACCAGATACCAGATCGTTGCGGACAAGAAGATGGTGGACGAACAAGTTGAGAGAATTCAAAAACAGTATGGAAAACTTATCAGCAAGACGGAGATCGGCAAAACGGACGAAGTAACGGGAGTTTTCAAAAATGAAATCGAGGAAATTGATAATAAGACCACCCTAGAACTTGATAAAATAAAAAGTAAAAAAGTTATAGATACACTCTTAGGCGGAAAAGTTGGTGAAACCGTAGCCATTAAGACCAAAGGACTCTTCAAAGAAGACTACTTGCTTTCCAGTGCTTTGGGCATATCAAAGGAGAAAGCTGAAAAATTAAATATTGAAGTTTCTTTTTCCATCGAAGAAATCAATGAAAGGGAAGCCGCCCTGCTAGACCAGGAATTATTCGATAAACTTTTTGGCAAGGATACGGTTACTTCCGAAAAGGAAATGAAGGAGAAAATAAAGGAGGATTCAGAAAAACAGTTTGAACAACAATCCGATCAAAAGCTATTAAACGACATAACGGAACGTTTAATAGAAGCTACAAAGTTTGACCTTCCCACTGATTTTCTAAAAAAATGGATTCAAATGACGGGCGAGGAACCCCTTACGGAAGAACAGGCCAATGAAGAATTTGAAAAATCGGAAAAAGGACTTCGCTATCAATTGATCGAAGGTAAAATCATAAAGGAAAACGATATACAGATTCAGTTTGATGAGCTCAAGGAGTTCGCCAAAGGTTTTATTAAATCCCAAATGGCACAATACGGACAGCTTAACCCGCAAGAAGAGGAACTGGACAATATTGCCGCAAGGGTTTTGGGAAATCAAGATGAAGTAAAGCGTTTATCGGAACAATTAATGAGTCAAAAGTTATTGGCCCTTTACAAGGAAAAGGCAAATTTGAAGACAAAGGAGGTGACATACGAAAACTTTGTTAAGGAAGTCTATGGATAGTTTTCCAAAATAAAATTAAGTATCTTTACGGTGTCGGGGAATACGTTCTTCGACACTATTTTTTTGTTTAAAATATCTACTACGAACAAATTATGGATTACGGAAAAGAATTCAAGAATTACGCTATAAAACACCAAGGTATCAATAGCATGTATTATGATGATATCCTTAGCAGCATGTACCCAACGAACATGACTCCCAATATTATCGAGGAAAGGCAATTGAATGCCATTGCCATGGATGTTTTCTCTAGATTAATGATGGATCGCATTATTTTTTTGGGAACAGGGATCAATGACCAAGTAGCGAACATAGTGCAGGCACAACTTCTATTTTTGGAAAGTGCCGATGCGTCAAAGGATATCCAAATATATATTAATTCGCCAGGTGGCAGCGTATATGCAGGTTTGGGAATTTATGATACCATGCAATTTATAAAGCCAGATGTTGCAACCATTTGCACCGGAATGGCAGCCTCCATGGGGGCCGTACTGTTATGCGCCGGGGAAAAGGGAAAAAGAAGTGGCCTTACCCATTCCAGGGTTATGATACACCAGCCAATGGGCGGTGCCCAGGGACAGGCCAGTGATATCGAAATCACCGCAAGGGAAATCCTAAAGCTCAAGGATGAACTGTATCAAATTATAGCAAAACATTCAGGGCAAACAGTGGATCAAGTAAACGAAGACAGTGACAGGGATTACTGGATGAAGGCAGAGGAGGCCAAAAAATATGGTATGATAGACGAGATTTTGGTAAGGGATAAAGACTAAATTCGACGGAATAGCCTAAAACTGGGACAAGACACTTTTTTACAATAAACCAAAACTTAATTTATTTCGTTAGTATTTCTGAAAGTTATCTATAATTATGGCCAAGGAAAATTTAGAATGCTCTTTTTGTGGAAGAAAAAAACCGGAGACCAACCTTTTGATCGCAGGTTTGGACGCCCATATATGTGACCGATGTATAGAACAGGCACATGGTATTGTCGCGGAAGAGTCTAAACAATCCAAAACCCACGATCTTTCCTCTGAACTGGTTTTAAAGAAACCATTGGAAATAAAAGATTTTTTGGATACTTTCATCATTGGTCAGGAACGTACCAAAAAAGTAATGTCCGTTGCCGTTTATAATCATTACAAAAGATTACTACAACCCAGCTCAAAGGAGGATGATGTAGAAATTCAAAAAAGTAATATTGTAATGGTGGGTCAGACAGGTACCGGTAAAACCTTAATGGCCAAAACCATTGCCCGGATGCTCAACGTTCCTTTGGCTATTGTAGATGCTACGGTGCTTACCGAAGCAGGTTATGTGGGCGAGGATGTGGAAAGTATCCTTACCCGTTTACTGCAAGCGGCCGATTACAATCTTGAAAAAGCGGAACGTGGAATTGTTTTTATTGATGAAATAGATAAAATTGCCCGTAAAAGTGACAACCCATCCATTACCAGGGATGTATCTGGCGAGGGGGTACAACAAGGACTATTAAAGTTATTGGAGGGCACCATGGTAAATGTCCCCCCCAAAGGTGGTAGAAAGCACCCTGATCAAAAATTTATTGAAGTAAATACCGAAAATATCCTATTCATTGCAGGAGGTGCCTTTGACGGCATTGAGCGTATCATCACCAAGCGCCTAAACATGCAGGCCGTAGGTTATAGCGCATCCAAGGCAGAAGACAACCTGGACAATACCAATGTGTTAAAATATATTATCCCCAAGGACTTAAAGGAATTTGGGCTTATCCCGGAGATTATTGGGCGATTACCGGTGCTTACCCATATGAATCCTTTGGATAAGAAAACCTTACGCGCCATATTGACCGAGCCAAAGAACGCCATCATCAAACAATATGAGAAATTGTTTGCAATGGATGATATCAGCTTTAAGATAACCGAACAGGCCTTAGATTACATAGTGGAAAAAGCAGTGGAATATAAACTAGGTGCAAGGGGTTTACGCTCCCTTTGTGAAGCGGTTTTTACAGATGCCATGTTTGAGCTTCCAAGTAGTGATGAAAGTGAATTTAAGGTAACCAAGCCCTATGCGGAAGAAAAATTATCGCATGAGACCATAAAGAAGTTAAAAGCTGTTTCTTAATAGGATTGCTTTTGGATAACACTTCCCAATAAATCCTGGCATACTTTTTTGATGATTTTCTCATCGGTGTACAATTCATGACCAAAATTTGAGATCACCTCTATTTCGGCCTCAATTTCCTTGGACCATTCTCCGGATGGCCTATAGGCATCGTATTCCCCATAAAGCAGGGTAACGGGAATATTGGGTCTTTCGTTCTCCATTCTAAGCCTTGTGGCGGACACCGTATATAAAGATTTCATTGGGAGCCCCAATAGCGCGGCTTTCCAAGCAATGGTACCTCCGGTACTAAACGCTAGATAATGACTGTTTTCATCTTCTTTTTTCAAAAGATGCGCCACCGCGGTACAAATACCACCGTTGACAAATTCCTTATGTAAGTTCTCTCCCGACTCAACCGTTAAACTCATATTGGCCAATTGTTGGCAATCATAAAAAACAATATCAAAATACTGTTGCAGATAACCAAGATAGGATGTAATCCAAAGACCTTTTTTAACACCCCACATATCTGATAAAACGACCAATCGTTCAGCCATAAGTAACTTTTTTAATTATTTGGTTAAGTTTATTTATTCAATTTGAGAATAAAACGTAGGAAATTGATATTTATTTGTTCATCTGAAGTAATTCTTCGACATAGCAGCGTTCATTGGATAATCTTGGTATCTTATGTTGCCCTCCCAATTTATCCTTTGATTTAAGCCAATCATAAAACAAATTTTCCCTTGCCACGTGCACTTTGGGCATTTTTAAAGTCATATTATTGTATCGTTTAGCTTCATAGTCCGAATTCAGTGATTTAAGGGCATTGTCCAAAAATTCTGTGAAATAGTCTATTTCTTTGGGAAGTTTTCTGAACTCTATGATCCATTCATGTGCGCCCTTTTCTTTCCCTGACATAAAAATAGGGGCAACGGTATAATCTTTGATTTGAGCCCCTGTTTTTATACTGATACTCTTTAATGCCTCCTCCGCATTCTCAATAATGAGTTCCTCACCAAAGACATTGATATGATGCTTAGTGCGTCCGGTCACCTTGACCCTATATGGTTTTGTGGAAGTAAAGCGTACCGTATCCCCAATTTTATAACGCCAAAGCCCCGCATTGGTAGTTATAACTATCGCATAATTTTTATTGGTTTTCACTTGCCATAATGGTATTGCCTTTTGATCCTCCTGGCCATACGTATCCATTGGGATAAATTCATAAAAAATACCATAATCCAACATCAGTAATAAATCATCCGCATTATTTCTGTCCTGTATGGCAAAAAAACCTTCGGAAGCGTTGTAAATTTCATAATAATTGAAACTTTTTCTGGGCAGAAGCTTTTTGTACTGATCCATGTAGGGGTTAAAACTTACCCCACCATGAAAATATACTTCCAAGTTTTCCCACACTTGAAAGAGATGGTCATTACCTGTTTCCTCTAGCACATTGTTCAGTAAAACCAACATCCAGGAAGGCACACCGGCTAAACTTGTAACATTCTCCTGTATGCTTTCATGGATGATGGCCTTCATTTTGATCTCCCATTCGCTCATCAAGGAAACCTTACTGCTCGGGGTACTGCTCAATTCGGCCCAAAAGGGCATATTATCAATAAGAATAGCCGATAAATCCCCAAAAAAGGTACCGTTATCCTCATAAAGTTCTTTACTGCCCCCCAGACGTAAGCTTTTACCTGTAAACAGCTGGGAATTCTCATTGTTATTAAGATAGAGGCATAGTAGGTCCTTTCCCGATTTATAGTGACAATCTTCCAATGCTTCCGTGCTTACCGGGATAAATTTGCTCTTGGCATTCGTGGTTCCACTACTTTTGGCAAACCATTTAATGGCCGTTGGCCAGATAATATTCTGCTCTCCCCTACGCGTGCGTTCGATCATGGGCTCTGTTTCCTCATAGTTGGAAATAGGTACACGATCGGCAAAAGCTTCATAGTTGTTGATAGACTCAAACCCATACGTTTTGCCTATTTCCGTACTTTCCGCTATGGAAATCAATTGATGCAATACCTCTTCCTGTACCTCGGCCGGGTATTTCAGAAAAAGTTCGATCTGGTGATAGCGCTTTTTTAACAACCAAGAAGCGATGGAGTTAAATAGAGGTATTGGCATTTTTAGGTATCTTTAGTCTTTTATTTTAAGGTTGGCCCATTTAGTTGATAAACTGCCTTTAAAGTTACTATTTTCAAATTTATTTTTATCAAAAAAGGCTTTCATGCGATACGAAGGAGTATTAAAAAAAATGCAAAGTGAAATTGGACAACCCATTCAATATTATTTGGTTTTTGAGAATGACTTCCTAAATATGAACCAAGTATTGGGCAAGGAATTGCAAATCAGCTTTATAAAGTTTCAATGTCTAAATTGTGGTAGGGACCGGCCCATTTATAGACAGGGGTTTTGCAAAACCTGTTTTTACGAAACCCCTTCCGCGGGGGATTGGATCATGAGACCGGAATTAAGCACTGCGCATTTGGATAAGGAGGATAGAAACTTGGACTATGAAAAGAAAGTACAGTTACAGCCCCATATTGTTTACTTGGCAAATTCCAGCACCATTAAAGTAGGGGTTACCCGAAAGTCGCAGATCCCAACTCGCTGGATCGATCAAGGTGCCCATGAAGCCATTGAAATTGTGGAAGTTCCCAACAGATACCTGGCGGGGATTACGGAAGTGGCCTTAAAAGATCACGTTGGGGATAAAACAAATTGGCGAAAAATGCTGACCAATCAGGTAGAAGATGAAAACTTGGTGGAATGGAGAAATAAACTACGACCTTATATCCCTGCGGAAGCTGCCGAGTATTTCATTGAAAATAAGTATGAAACCAATTTAGAATTTCCGGTATTGTACTACCCACAGAAGGTAAAAAGCCTTAATTTGGGGAAAACCCCAAACTATACCGGCATTCTAAAAGGTATTAAGGGACAGTACCTCATCTTTGAAGATGATACGGTTTTTAATATTCGTGGAAATGAAGGTTATTATATAGGTTTGGCCATTAGTTGACCGAATCCTTCTTCTTCTTTTTCTTACCCAATAGTCCGCCTAGGATACCTGTGGCCGTTTCCCTTACCGCATCTTTTTTGGCAGTGGTGGAATCGGTTTTGGGGTTTGCCTGGTCCTTTTTAGTATCGTTCCCCCCTAAAATACCTCCTAAAACTTCTTTTACGCCTCCGGATGACCCTTGCTCCGTAGAATCATTTTCCGAGGAATTACCGGCAAGAATACCCCCGATCAGATCTTTGGCCTTATCGGTACCTTGGTTTACCAATTTCTGTTTTTGAATCGCTATAAGCTGACCGGTTAAATTCTTAACTCCGGAAGCAAGGTCGGTACTTATCGTAGGATTGCTGTACCCTCCCCCAATATTTGCGGTAACCGGTATGGTTACATTCTCTAGTTCGGAATCGTCTATTTTTGCAATTAGACCTTTGACCTCATTACCCAAATACTTGGCGGGAACGTCCAAAGTAGCTGCATAATTCAGCTTTTGATCAAAGGTATGGCCACCGGACACGTTTACCGCTATATCATTATAATTTATGGTAAAAGGTTTTACCTTTACCATACCATCCTCAAAGGAAAGTGCGGTTTTTAGGCCTTGGAGGTTTAATTTATCGGTTTTCACAAAATCGAGCTTACTACTTAAGGATGATAGCAACTTTGTCTTGTTGGGATCAATATCCGTCGCTAGCAGCTCGGCAAGGACTTTTCCAGAAATAGTCGCCAAATTAGGAGTGAAATCATCATTTAGATTCCCTTTTATCTCAATATCCGAGTCCAATTTGCCCTGTAAAGCGCTAGCAATGGGTGCCAGCACCTTAAAAAGTTCCAGCGCTTTGAACGTCTCCCCTATTCTAAAACCGTCCATTCCCAGTTTCATGGCAAAGTCTGGTATTTTGTTCTTGGTGGAAACCTCTCCGTTTAGGGCCAGTTTACCATCGAACAAAGAAGAGGTCATATTGGAAAGCGTGGCTTTTTCGTCCTTGATCTTAAGGTTGCCCTGTACATTCTTCAAGGTAAGATTGTCATAAAGTACGGTATTGGCGGAAGCATTGATATTACAATCCAAAAACGACGGTATTTTGATACTTTCATCCCCGGACGAGGTATTCCCGGTATCGGTATCGCTTTCTTCCGAAACTTCTTCGGCTACCATAAAATCGTTCAAGGCGAAGGTATCCGATTTTAGATCAAAATCGCCCTCTACTTTTTCATCATTGAACATGAATCCCAAAAGATTGTCCAAGGTCCCCGTTGCCTTAAAATCTGTCTGGCCGGTAGACCCATTGAATTCATTCAATGTTACCGTTTTTGGATTAAACGTCAGGGTCGTGGATTTTATCTTTAAGGGATGGGGAATTTCAGTCGTTTTATATTCAAAATCCCTTACATTCATATTTCCACTGGTCCGCGTATTTTCATATCGTTTTTGCTCCACGGATTCCATATCAAAAACGGTGGTAACATCCGCATTTAAACTGCCTTTTAAATCCAAATCGGAAGGCACCGGATAGGCTTTGGAAATATTTGCAAGATTCATAAGCGCCTCCACGTGGGCATTTACTTTTGTATTCCCCAATACGTCCACTATTTTGGAAGTCATATGAAATCGATCTTCATCAATGCTAAAGGAAAGTTTCTTCATATCTACATAGGTATCCGCTGTTATTCCCGTTTCATTGGTAATGGCAACATCGATAAATACATTTTGCACGGATTTTGGTAAGTCCGGGTATTTAAAAGAGGCATTGTCCGAATTTATGGTAATATTGAATTTTGGGATATGCTCCTCATCCACTATACCATGGAATTCACCAGCTATGGCAAAATTTCCCGTGGTCTTTACATTTTCAATATTCTTTGTGTATTCCTCGGGTATGACCGCTAGAAAATTCTTAAAATCGGATGAAGGGGTCTTAAAATCGACATTCACTTCCTGATTATCCTCATTTACCTGTACATAACCGTTGAATATCAATGGTAATTGATTGATCATGGCTTCATTTTTTAGAAAGGAATATCTGCTCTTCTCCAAATCGATCCCTATCATGGCATCTAACCGTACACTATTTTTATTGAGGTAGTTGGTACTATCCATCTGAAAAGAGACCAAAGCATCGGTGTGCGTATCCAATTGGGACTTTTCCAAAGATAGATCTCCTGTTCCGGAATGATTTACATCGGAAAGCATTAAATGCAGGGCGGTGGATAGATCACTATAGGTTATTTCCGAATCCGTAATCTCATAGGATTCAAGGGCAAGCGTAAAACCATCCCCTTCACTACTACCTGTATC
>JBCBZE010000002.1:0-44394 GCA_039815505.1 Bacteroidota bacterium
ACCGTTAAAGGTAAATTGGGTGAGCTTACCCAGGAGTTTTCAGCGGTTTCGGTAAAGGTAGAAGACGCCCAAGTTTGGGTGACAAGACCATCGGATTCCAAAGAACACAAAGCAAAACACGGTCTTTACAGATCTCTTGTAAACAACATGATAGAAGGAGTTTCCAAAGGATGGAGCAAAGAGTTGGAATTGGTGGGTGTTGGATATCGTGCAAGTAACCAAGGTCAGAAATTGGACCTAGCTTTAGGTTTTTCACATAATATAATTATGAACCTCGCTCCCGAGGTGAAAATAGAGACCACTTCGGAGAAAGGAAAGAACCCGATTATAAAGTTAACATCTCACGATAAGCAGTTGGTGGGACAGATAGCCGCGAAAATAAGGTCCTTCCGTAAACCGGAACCCTACAAAGGAAAAGGAATTAAGTTCGTAGGCGAACAGTTAAGAAGAAAAGCAGGTAAATCAGCCTAATTATAGTATTATGGGATTATCAAAGACTGAAAGAAGACAACGTATAAAAAGAAGGATCAGAAAGGTTTCCTTCGGAACGGCTACTAGACCTAGATTATCGGTTTTTAGAAGCAATAAGGAAATTTATGCGCAATTGATTGATGATAATGGCGGAGTTACCATAGCTGCTGCCTCGACAAGGGATAAGGAACTAAGTGACGCCAAGGGAACAAAGATAGAATTGGCCAACCTGGTTGGTAAGGCCATTGCAGAAAAAGCAAAAAAAGCAGGTATAGAAACTGTTGCCTTTGATAGAGGCGGTAATTTGTACCATGGAAGGGTAAAATCATTGGCTGAAGGAGCGAGGGAAGCAGGACTTAAATTTTAAATAATAGTATGTACCAGAAGTATAAAAATGTTGAAACTGTAAAACCTGGAGGTCTGGAATTAAAGGACCGCTTGGTAGGCGTACAAAGAGTTACCAAAGTTACGAAAGGTGGTAGAGCCTTTGGTTTTTCAGCTATCGTTGTAGTGGGTGATGAAAATGGCGTAGTTGGCCATGGTTTGGGAAAATCAAAGGAAGTGGCAACAGCTATTGCCAAAGCCATTGAAGATGCCAAAAAGAATTTGGTTAGAATTCCCTTGAACAAGGGGACGCTTCCCCACGAACAAAAAGGAAAATATGGAGGTGCCCGTGTATATATTCAACCGGCATCACATGGTACAGGTGTTATTGCCGGTGGAGCGGTTAGAGCGGTATTGGAAGCCGTTGGGGTGCATGATGTATTGTCCAAATCCCAGGGATCTTCCAACCCACATAATGTGGTAAAAGCAACCTTTGATGCACTTTTACAGTTAAGAGGGGCTATGACGGTTGCAAATCAAAGAGGTATTTCTTTAGAAAAAGTTTTTAAAGGATAAAGAAGGGTAGTATGGGAAAGATCAAAGTAAAGCAGTTAAAAAGTAGTATCAAGAGACCTCAAAATCAAAAAAGGACCTTAGAGGCCTTAGGTTTGCATAGAATAGGGCAGGTAGTGGAGCATGAAACTACACCGAACATTCTTGGTATGATAAATAAAGTTAAACACTTGGTCTCTACAGAAGAGGCTTAAGATAAAGATAGCGCGATGAACTTAAGTAATTTAAAGCCAGCGGAAGGTGCTGTCCATAAAGAAGGAAAAAAAGTAGGTAGGGGGCAAGGCTCAGGTAAAGGCGGTACCGCCACCCGTGGACATAAGGGGGCAAAATCCAGATCTGGTTATTCTAAAAAGATTGGCTTTGAAGGTGGTCAAATGCCCTTGCAGAGACGTGTGCCTAAATTTGGTTTCACCAATATCAATAGAAAGGAATACACCGGTATCAACTTGGACAAATTGCAAGAGTTGGTAGATAAAAAAGTAATCAAGGATACAGTGACCGTTGATATTCTTGTAGAGAATGGATTGGCTCACAAAAACGATTTGGTTAAAATTTTAGGAGGAGGAGAGTTAAAAGCTCCCCTTAAAGTTTCTGTGGATAAATTTACTGCCAGTGCCAAAGCGGCCATTGAAGCTGCAGGTGGGGAGGCAATAAATTTATAATCAAAGTACAATTATGAAGCGATTTTTTGAGGTAGTATCAAATATTTGGAAGATTGAGGAGCTAAGGAACAGAATTATTGTTACCCTTGGTCTGCTTTTAGTGTATCGCTTTGGTGCCCAAGTCGTTCTTCCTGGTATTGATACCTCACAGTTAGCGGAATTGTCCTCTAATACGTCTGATGGTATTTTAGGTATTTTAAATGCATTTACAGGAGGGGCTTTTGCCAATGCTTCCGTTTTTGCTTTAGGTATCATGCCCTATATTTCCGCCTCTATTGTAGTTCAGTTAATGGGTATAGCCATTCCTTACCTTCAAAAATTGCAGAAAGAGGGAGAAAGTGGAAGAAAGACCATTAATCAGATTACAAGATGGTTGACCATTGGTATCTGTATAGTACAGGCTCCCGCATACTTATATAGCTTAAGTGCTTTAGGAGTTCCTGACAGCGCATTTCTTTTGGGTAAAGGCTTGAATTTTATAGTGCCGGCGGTAATTATTTTGGTGACCGGTTGTGTGTTTGCCATGTGGCTGGGAGAGAAAATAACGGACAAGGGTATTGGTAATGGTATTTCATTATTGATAATGATAGGGATCATAGCCACTTTGCCCCAATCATTTGTGCAAGAATTTATCTCTAGAACGGCAAATAATACAGGAGGGCTAATGTTTATGCTCATAGAGGTTATTATTTGGTTCGTGGTAATCCTTGCCAGTGTACTCTTGGTAATGGCACAAAGACAGATTCCTGTTCAGTATGCCAGAAGAACCGCTTCTGGCGGATATGAAAAGAACATTATGGGATCTAGGCAATACATCCCTTTGAAGCTAAATGCGTCCGGGGTAATGCCGATTATATTTGCGCAAGCGATTATGTTTGTTCCCGGTTTGTTGGGAAAAACGTTCAACAATACCGCAGTGGGCCAATGGATGGAAGTGCAATTCCAAGATATTTTTGGTTTGGCCTATAATATTTTATTTGGATTGTTGATTATCATATTTACCTATTTCTATACCGCTATTACGGTGCCTACCAATAAAATGGCGGACGACCTAAAACGAAGTGGTGGTTTTATTCCTGGAATAAGGCCAGGTAAGGAGACAGGTGATTTCTTAGATAAAATTATGTCCTTAATCACTTTGCCCGGTTCCGTATTCTTGGCTTTATTGGCGGTTTTGCCCGCTATCGTGGTAAAGCTCATGGATGTGCAACCTGGATGGGCGCTCTTTTATGGAGGAACGTCGCTTTTGATTATGGTGGGTGTAGCTATCGATACGGTCCAACAGGTGAACTCTTATTTGTTGAACAGACATTATGACGGGTTGATGAAAACAGGTAAAAACAGAAAAGTAGCATAATATATTTATGGCCAAACAAGCAGCAATAGAGCAAGATGGAACCATAATCGAAGCATTGTCCAATGCAATGTTTCGAGTAGAATTGGAGAACGGCCACGTGGTAACGGCACATATCTCCGGAAAAATGCGAATGCATTATATAAAGTTGTTACCAGGTGATAAGGTAAAATTGGAAATGAGCCCTTATGACCTGACCAAGGCAAGAATTACATATAGATATTAAGACGATATAGGATGAAAGTCAGAGCATCAGTAAAAAAGAGAAGTGCCGAGTGCAAGATTGTGCGTAGAAAGGGCAGATTGTACGTAATTAATAAGAAGAATCCTAGATTTAAACAAAGACAAGGGTAATTATGGCAAGAATTGCAGGTATAGATATACCAAAACAGAAAAGAGGTGTAATAGCACTAACCTATATTTTTGGTATCGGTAAAAGTAGGGCCAAGGAGATTTTGGACAAGGCCCAAGTAAATGAAGATACCAAAGTATCTGATTGGAACGATGATGAAATTGGTCGTATCCGTGATGCGGTTTCTTCCTATACAATTGAAGGAGAACTTCGTTCGGAGACCCAATTGAACATTAAGCGATTAATGGATATTGGTTGTTACCGGGGTATCCGTCATAGGTCTGGGCTACCTCTAAGGGGGCAAAGGACCAAGAACAACTCTAGGACTAGAAAAGGGAAAAGAAAAACGGTTGCCAACAAGAAAAAAGCGACTAAATAATAATATTGGATATTAGTACGTAGTATGAAGTAGTTAGAAAAGCATAATTTATCAACTTGTTACAAAATGCTAATTGCTCATTACTAAAATCTGAATACTAAAAATATGGCAAAGACAGGTACAAAAGCAGCAAAAAAACGTAAAGTCATTGTGGAGACTGTGGGCGAAGCCCATATCACGGCCTCTTTCAATAACATCATCATTTCTTTGACCAATAAAAAAGGAGATGTTATTTCATGGTCCTCTGCAGGTAAAATGGGTTTTAGAGGTTCTAAGAAGAATACACCCTATGCAGCCCAGGTAGCTTCGGAAGATTGCGCCAAGATCGCACATGAAGCTGGTCTAAGAAAGGTGAAGGTTTATGTTAAAGGACCAGGAAACGGTAGGGAGTCCGCAATTCGATCTATCCACAATTCAGGTATAGAAGTGACCGAAATTATAGACGTTACGCCTATGCCACACAATGGTTGTAGACCACCAAAAAGAAGAAGAGTATAATTATTAATCAATAGTCCGCAAAGCGGATATTTCACAGGAAATGTAGTTACGATTATCGAAGGATAAGCCTTAATTCATAATCACGTTTCCAAATTTAAAGAAGATGGCAAGATACACAGGACCAAAAACAAAAATTGCCCGTAAGTTCGGCGAGGCAATTTTCGGAGATGATAAATCTTACGAGAAAAAAAGTTACCCTCCCGGGCAACACGGACAAAACAGACGTCGCGGAAAAAAATCAGAATACTCCGTTCAACTAATGGAGAAACAAAAAGCAAAATACACCTATGGTATTTTGGAACGTCAGTTTAGAAACTTGTTCGCAAAAGCGAATAGAAGTAAAGGAGTAACCGGCGAGGTATTACTTCAATTATGTGAATCCCGTTTAGATAACGTAGTCTACAGAATGGGAGTTTCTAACTCAAGGAGAGGCGCAAGACAATTGGTTTCGCACAGACACATAACGGTAAATGGGGAATTGGTGAACATACCATCCTATTCGTTAAAGGCAGGCGATGTCGTAGGGGTTAGGGAAAAGTCCAAGTCCTTGCAAACCATTCAAGATGCACTTGCAGCCAATAGCAGTGTATATGAATGGATTACCTGGAATTCTGAAAAAATGGAAGGAGCTTATGTTTCAATTCCTGAAAGAGTGCAGATTCCAGAGAACATCAAAGAACAATTAATAGTCGAGTTATACTCTAAATAAACAACACTGATCCAATATGGCATTATTTAATTTTCAGAAACCCGATAAAGTAATAATGATTGATTCTTCAGATTTTGAAGGGAAGTTTGAATTCCGCCCTTTGGAACCTGGTTATGGATTAACCGTTGGGAACGCTTTACGAAGAGTTTTGCTTTCTTCTTTAGAAGGTTTTGCTATTACTTCGGTAAGAATAGATAAGGTAGAACATGAGTTTTCGGTTATTTCAGGAGTTGTGGAGGATGTGACCGAAATTATTCTAAACCTGAAACAAGTTCGTTTCAAGAGACAAATTGAGGATGTGGATAACGAAGCGGTATCTATATCCGTTAGTGGAAAAGAACAATTAACAGCTGGTGATTTTCAAAAGTTCATCTCAGGTTTTCAGGTACTAAACCCAGATTTGGTAATCTGTAATATGGATCCTAAAGTAAGTATCAACATGGAGTTGGTAGTTGAAAAGGGAAGAGGTTATGTTCCTGCCGAGGAAAATAAAAAATCCAATGCAGCATTGGGAACAATAGCCGTGGATTCTATTTTTACGCCTATCAAGAATGTAAAATATAGTATAGAGAACTTTCGTGTGGAGCAAAAGACCGATTATGAAAAATTGGTTTTTGAAATTGTTTCTGACGGTTCCATACATCCAAAAGATGCATTGACAGAAGCGGCCAAAGTACTCATACATCACTTTATGCTGTTCTCTGATGAACGTATCACCTTAGAAGCGGATGAGATTGCACAGACAGAGACCTATGACGAGGAGTCGTTGCATATGCGCCAGTTGTTAAAGACCAAATTGGTAGATATGGATCTTTCCGTAAGGGCATTAAACTGTTTAAAAGCAGCTGAAGTGGATACTTTGGGAGATTTGGTTTCTTTCAACAAGAACGATTTGATGAAGTTTAGAAATTTCGGTAAAAAATCGTTGACCGAGTTGGAGGAGTTGGTCATCAACAAAGGATTGAGCTTTGGGATGGATCTGTCAAAATATAAATTGGATAAGGATTAATTTACCTCAAATAGATGGAGCGTTCCATTGAAGTAAAAGAAATATATAGTTAAGAACGATGAGACACGGGAAAAAAGTTAATCATTTAGGAAGAAAGGCCGCCCATAGAAAGGCTATGTTGGCCAATATGGCCTGTTCCTTAATAGAACATAAAAGAATAAATACGACCGTTGCCAAGGCCAAGGCCTTAAAACAGTTCATTGAGCCCTTGATTACCAAATCCAAAGCGGAAAATAATCAAACCCTCGAAAAAGGAACCCACAATAGGCGTATCGTATTTAAGAACCTTAGAGATAAATATGCCGTTACCGAGCTGTTCAGCAATGTATCGGAAAAGGTAGGTGATAGACCAGGTGGGTATACCAGGATAATTAAACTGGGGAATAGGCTTGGTGATAATGCCGATATGGCCATGATAGAGCTTGTTGATTATAACGAAATCTATAATGCAGGGAAACCTAAGAAAAAGAAATCAACAAGAAGAGGTCGTACTAAAAAGACGGATACGCCACCGGTTGCGGTAGCTGAAACCAAAACGGATGATTCTGAAGAATAAAATGTTATTAAATTTTAATAATTGTAAAAGGATAAGCCTAAAAGCTTATCCTTTTTTTATGTTTATTTGTCAAACCAAAATTTCTGAGCTAAAAAATGAAGTATCAATCTAGAAAAAAAGCATTGTTATTATTGGCGGACGGAACTATTTTCCATGGAAAGGTAGTGGGGGATAAGGAAGGGACCGCATTTGGGGAAGTATGTTTTAATACGGGAATGACCGGTTATCAGGAGATATTTACCGACCCCTCTTATTTTGGCCAGCTTATGGTCACCACTAATGCCCATATAGGTAATTACGGGACCAACGCCGAGGAAGTGGAGTCGGATTCGGTTAAAATTGCCGGGCTGATATGCAAAAATTTCAGCTACGAATATTCAAGACCCAATGCAGATTTAAGTTTAAAGGATTTTTTGAACCAGAGTAATCTATTCGCCATATCCGATGTGGATACTAGGGCCTTGGTGAGCTATATTAGGGATAATGGAGCTATGAACGCACTTATATCCACGGATATTGACAATATTGAAGGTTTAAAAAAACAACTGGAAAAGGTGCCCAGTATGGTAGGGTTGGAACTTTCGTCCAAGGTCTCTACCACCGAACCTTATTTTTATGGGGACGAAACGGCAAAATATAAAATTGCGGCCTTAGATATCGGAATCAAGAAAAACATTCTTAGGAACTTGGCCAAAAGGGACGCCTACATAAAAGTATTTCCTTACAACACTTCTTTTGACGAGTTGAGCCAATGGAACCCGGATGGATATTTTATTTCCAATGGTCCCGGAGACCCTGAGCCTTTAAGTGAAGCGATTACAACAGCTAAGGACATTATAGCAAACAATAAACCGCTTTTTGGAATTTGCTTAGGGCATCAGGTTATTGCTTTGGCCAATGGTGTATCCACGTATAAGATGCACAACGGTCATAGAGGTATAAATCACCCTATTATGAACCTGACTACCGGGAAAGGAGAGATAACCTCCCAAAACCACGGTTTTGCCATTAACAGGGAGGAGACCGAGGCAAATCCCAATCTGGAGATTACCCATGTTCATCTCAATGACCAGACCGTTGCCGGGATACGTATGAAAGACAAGGATGTTTTTTCCGTCCAGTATCACCCTGAAGCGAGTCCGGGACCGCATGATGCTTCGTACCTTTTTGATCAATTTTTCGAAATGATAGAAACAACGTCCAACTAAAACGTTTTCGTTTAAATTATTGTTATATTCCTTCGAATATGATCGGCTTGGGCCAAGCATAAGCTTATGCTTTCGTATATTTGCAGGATTGAAAATCAACCTATAACAAAATAAAATCCTATGAGTATCATCCTTAATGTTCACGCAAGACAAATTTTAGATTCTAGAGGTAATCCTACCGTAGAAGTAGATGTAATTACCGAAAATGGGGTGTTGGGCAGAGCTGCCGTTCCTTCTGGAGCATCTACAGGTGAGCATGAAGCAGTAGAACTTCGTGATGGAGGAAATACGTTTATGGGCAAAGGGGTAAGACAGGCCGTTAATAATGTAAATACCATTATTGCGGAAGAAATAGTGGGACTACCTGTTTTTGAGCAAAATTTAATTGATCGGACCATGATCGATTTAGATGGGACACCCAATAAATCAAAATTGGGGGCCAATGCTATTTTGGGCGTATCGCTGGCGGTTGCAAAAGCCGCCGCGGACGAATCTGGGATGTCCTTGTTTAGATATGTCGGTGGTGTAAGTGCAAATACATTGCCCGTTCCCATGATGAATATAATCAACGGAGGATCTCATTCGGATGCACCCATCGCCTTTCAGGAATTTATGGTGATGCCCGTAAAGGCCAAAAACTTTTCCCACGCCATGCAAATGGGAACAGAAATTTTCCATAACCTAAAAAAAGTATTGCATGATAGAGGTTTAAGCACTGCTGTTGGGGATGAAGGAGGTTTTGCACCAACCTTGGACGGTACAGAAGACGCTTTGGATACCATAGGCAAGGCCGTTGAAAAGGCTGGATATAAATTGGGAGACGATGTAATGATTGCGTTGGATTGTGCAGCGGCCGAATTTTATGTCGATGGAAAATATGATTATACGAAGTTCGAAGGTGATAAGGGAGCAGTTCGTTCTTCAGAGGAACAAGCACAATATTTGGCCGACTTATGTGAAAAATACCCAATTATTTCCGTGGAGGATGGAATGGATGAAAATGACTGGGACGGTTGGAAAGCGTTAACGGATAAGGTAGGGTCAAAGGTACAATTGGTGGGAGATGATCTTTTTGTTACCAATGTTGAACGTCTTTCCAGAGGGATTGAAAATAACATCGCCAATTCCATTTTAATCAAAGTAAATCAGATAGGAACGCTTACAGAGACTATTGCCGCGGTGAATATGGCAAAAAATGCAGGTTATACTTCAGTTATGTCGCACCGTTCGGGTGAGACCGAGGATAATACCATTGCAGATTTGGCCGTCGCCTTGAATACAGGTCAGATCAAGACGGGTTCCGCCTCCAGGTCGGACCGTATGGCAAAGTATAATCAATTACTTCGCATAGAGGAAGAGTTGGGGGATATGGCCTATTATCCGCAAGAGAAAGCATTTAAGGTAAAATAAAATTACCTTTTATTTAACGTATAAAAAGCCTTCCCAATTTAGGAAGGCTTTTTCTTTGCATATCCTAATACTTTATTTAATTTAAAGCAAGGATTTCGGTAATTCCCTGATTATTGTTCAATGAAACGGAGAAGGCCGGAGTCTATTAGAAAATACCAATCCATATCCTAAACATAAAATGAACAACTTTCTTTTTGTAGCTGCCGAGAACGATGCCATTCCTAAGTGTAAGGCGGGGGGTATGGGAGATGTGGTCAGGGACGTTCCCCGACAAATTTCTGAAAGAGGTGATAAAGTACATGTGGTAGTTCCTTCATATTCGAGATTGCATAGGGACGGAGGTACTTTGAAAACCCGTCTTAACTTTCAGTTAAGGGGAATTTCATATAGTGCGGAATTGTATGAAGTAGTACCAAAAAAAGAGTTCAGAAATATTTACCATTATGTTATTCATCATTCGGAGATCGAAGCGGGCGATATAGCCAAAATATACCATAATGATCCTACGGAGCCCTTTTATACCGACGCGATAAAGTATTTCATTTTTTGTACGGCGGTAGCCGAAGCTATTAAAAAAGGGGTATTTGGGACTTTGGATATTGTTCATCTGCACGATTGGCACGCTAGTTTATTATTGTTTTTAAGACGGTATCACCCAACCTATAAATTACTGAGGGAAATTCGCTTTGTATATAGTATACACAATTTAGCCATACAGGGAATACGGCCTTTTGAGAATAACTATTCATCTTTAAAAAGCTTTTTTCCAGATATTCCCATAGATTACAAGGGGTTGATGGATTATAGATATCAGGACTGTATTAATTTAATGGCCGTAGGTATCCGATTGGCAGATGCCGTGCATACCGTATCCCCATCCTACAAAGAAGATGTGCTTCTTCCAAGTTCACCTCCCGAGTTCATCGGTGGTGAAGGATTGGAAAAAGATCTGCGGCAAGCCGAAGAAGAAGGTAGGCTTTTTGGTATTCTTAATGGGTGTAATTATGGAAACATAAGAACCGCAAAAAAGAATATGCTGTACCAGAACATTATTAAGGCGGTTTTTCAATGGGTGCAGGAAGAATCTAAAAAATACAAAGCACATTTTTTAGCACATACCGGAGAGAAAGTAGAGGTATTCCTAGGAAAGCCACCCAGTTTTATCTGTTCCAGTGTAGCCAGATTAACCGAACAGAAGTTTTATTTTTTCAAACGTTCCCCCGAAGCCCTTGTTTCAATTTTAAAGAAGTTGGAAAAAGTAAACGGAATTTTTTTGTTGCTAGGTACGGGCGCACCGGAATACGAAGAGTTGTTTAGGGATATGAGCCACCAACATAAAAACTTCATCTTTATTAATGCCCAATCCGAAGACGTCATCGATTCCATTTATTTGGAGTCTGATCTTTATTTCATGCCAAGCCTCTTTGAACCTTGTGGTATAAGTCAAATGCTGGCCATGCGGAACGGGCATCCATGCTTGGTCCACCATACGGGCGGACTCAAGGATACAGTAAAACCAATGAAGACCGGCTTTAGTTTTGACGGAAAAACCTATGATGAAAAACTCAAAAATATGGACAAGGCTTTCGATGAAGCTTTGGATATTTTTGAAAATGATAAAATGCTTTGGAAAAAACTAAAGTCCAATGCTAAAAAAGTGCGGTTTACTTGGAAGAAGTCGGTCGATATATACTATGATTACCTATACAACATAAATATGTAGATTCTTGTTATTTGCTTAAGCATATCTCGACAAAAACTACATAAAAACAAAGCCTGTTTATAATTGTTAACGTGCCTTGTTTTTATTAACTTTATAAGTCTATTTAACAATTAAATAAAATACAAAAATGTCAGATAAAGCTACTTTAGAGTACAAAGGGGAGAAATTCGATTTTCCTGTAATTAAGGGAACAGAGGATGAACTCGCCATTGATATCAAAACACTTCGCGGAATGACCGGGATGACCACAATCGACCCAGGTTATAAAAATACCGGAGCCTGTGAAAGTGCTATTACTTTTTTGGATGGTGAAAAGGGAATATTAAGATATCGAGGTTACTCTATTGAAGAACTAGCTGAGAAGGCCGATTTCCTGGAAGTGGCCTACCTCCTAATTTTCGGGAATTTACCGAATAAATCACAATTGGATGCTTTTCATAATGATATACGTGAAGAATCCACGGTAGATGAGGAAATGAAAAAAATATTGGATGGTTTTCCTAAATCTGCCCACCCTATGGGCGTTTTGTCTTCCCTTACCAGCGCTTTAATTGCTTTTAATCCGTCTACGGTAGATGTTAGTTCGGAAAAAGCAATGTATCATGCTATTGTACGGATTTTGGCAAAGTTTCCTGTTTTGGTGGCTTGGACCATGCGCAAGAAAAAAGGATTGCCGCTGGATTATGGGGATGATACGTTGGGATATGTTGAGAATATTCACAAAATGATGTTCAAGAAACCCAATCAAGAATACAGAAAGAATAGAATTGTTATTGATGCCTTGGATAAACTATTGATTCTACACGCAGATCATGAGCAGAATTGTTCTACTTCTACCGTTAGGATGGTAGGGTCCTCCCATGCAGGTCTTTTCGCATCTTTATCGGCAGGGATTTCCGCTTTGTGGGGGCCATTGCATGGAGGTGCCAACCAAGCGGTATTGGAAATGTTGGAGGCTATTGAGACCGATGGAGGGGATACCAAAAAATATATGGCCAAAGCCAAGGATAAAAGTGATCCATTCAGGTTAATGGGCTTTGGGCATAGGGTCTATAAAAACTTTGATCCCCGCGCTAAAATTATTAAAGTTGCCGCTGATGAGGTTCTTGGGGATTTGGGAATAGAGGACCCTATATTGGAAATCGCCAAAGGATTGGAAAAAGAAGCTTTGGAAGATCAATATTTTGTGGACAGAAAACTATATCCCAATGTTGATTTTTATTCCGGAATCATTTACAGGGCTTTGGGAATACCTACAGAAATGTTTACCGTAATGTTTGCCTTGGGGCGACTACCTGGTTGGATTGCGCAGTGGAGGGAAATGCGCTTGCGCAATGAACCTATCGGCCGTCCCAGACAAGTATATATTGGGGAAAATGACAGGCCTTTTGTTGAGGTCAATAAACGATAAGTAGAAAACTGAAATTTAAAAAGACCCTCCTGATTATTACATGATAATCGGGAGGGCTTTTTTTATTCCAGGAGAAAGGATTTCCTATATTTGCGCAAAATATTCATATGCTGCATCTACATATTATTGATGAGACTTCAACTTTGAAATCCGTGTTGTTGGGAACTGCCGAAAGTTGTGGTCCCACCCCCAAACCTGAAGAAGCATATGATCCAAAATCCTTGGAGCATATTTTAGCGGGAACATATCCCCAAGAAGCGGATATGATCAATGAAATGGAGGCTTTTGCCAATGTTTTCGAAAAATATGGCGTTCAAGTGTTCAGGCCGGAGGTGCTTACCGATTGTAATCAGATCTTTTCCAGGGATATTGCCTTCGTAATCGAAGATAAATTGATCAAGGCCAATATTCTCCCCGATCGCGAGAAAGAATTTGAAGCCATATTGCATGTGTTGGATAGAATAGCCCCGGAACATATTCTATGCCCTCCAGCCGAGGTACATGTTGAAGGAGGAGATGTTATGCCATGGAACGATTATATTTTCATCGGCACATATACCGCCAATGATTATCCCGATTATATTACCGCACGCACCAATAAGGCTGCTGTTGAATATATAAGCCAACAATTTCCACATAAAAAGGTTAAATCCTTTGAGCTTAGGAAATCCAATACCAACGCCAAGGAAAATGCACTTCATTTGGACTGCTGCTTTCAGCCTATTGGAAAGGATAAGGCCATTTTACATAAGAATGGTTTTTTGGTCGAGGAAGAATACCTATGGCTGGTCGATTATTTTGGAAAGGAAAATGTCTTCGAGATTTCTAGCGATGAAATGTATCAAATGTTCAGTAATGTTTTTTCCATTTCGCCCAGGGTAATAGTTTCCGAACGCAGTTTTACCAGACTTAACAATTGGCTTAGGGAACAAGGGTTTACCGTTGAGGAAATTCCTTATATGGAAATCGCCAAACAAGAAGGTTTATTGCGCTGTAGTACGCTTCCCCTTGTCAGGGAACCGTAACCTTTATTGTTCGACCGATTTGCCCGGTAGAAGCATTGCTTCCCTGTCTTTTAGGTAAACCTTAATATCATCAACGTTTTCCGAAGCACTTGCTACACGAATAGAATTGGGTTTGATTTCAATATCCAATAAACAGTTCTTCGCGTTTAATTTAAAAGACAAACCTTCCCATTCCTTGGGAAGTGATGGATTAAACCCAATACCATCCTCGAGTACCTTAAATCCAGCAAAACCCTCAACAATGATGAGCCATACGCCTCCCGCCGCCGCCGTATGTATACCTCCAAGGAAGGAGCCGCCACTTAACACCTTTTTACTGGCATTATATAAATCTATGGTAGAAGATTCCATGTAATAACGGTACGCTTCTTCTTGGTGCCCGGCCTTAACGGCCACTAAGGCATGTACGCTTGGACTTAGGGAGGATCCATGTTCCGTTCTTGGTTCATAGTATTCATAATTGGCAGTAAGCACTTCTTGCGAAAAACCATCCATTAGAGCCAGTAATTGAACTACATCCGCTTGTTTCAGTACTTGTGTGGCCACGGCGACGCCATTGGGCCACCCCCAATATTCACCCGGATCGATCAATCTTTTACGCACTTCATCGGGCCTAACATCTTCCAGCTTAAAATATCCATCGAACTGTTCTATAAGCTTGGTTTCTTGATCAGGTTCCGCCACATACATAAGTTCGGCAATCTCTCTCCAGTTTTCCAGGGCGTTATTGGAAATCTCTGTGATATCCATCAATTTGGATAATTGTTCCGGAGCCTTAAGTCTCATTTCTTCAAAGATGGTACAGGCTTTTTCCAAAGAATATCTACTTAAATAATTGGTGTATACATTGTTATCCACATTTTCATGATATTCGTCCGGACCCAGTACCCTAATTATTTCATACCGGTTCTTATCTTTTTTGAAATGTACCCGCGATACAAGGAACTGGGCAACTTCAAAAATAACCTCTGCCCCATGACTTAAGATAAAATCCCAGTCGCCCGTGGCCTCATAATACGACCAGATTCCATAGACTACATCCGGGGAAATATGTATTTGCCAACAATTAAAATGATTTCTTATTTTTCTTCCGCTCAACACATCGATAAAGAAATGATCTGGGAAAAGTTCATCACCGGTCTTACCGCTTGTCCAAGCATAAAAAGCTCCATAGTAGCCTAAACTTTTTGCTTTTCTTTTGGCACCTGCTAAGGTGTCATGGCGGTAGGTTACCAGTTTTTTGGCAATTTCCGGATGCGTATAGATGTACATTTTTAGATTAAAGGTCTCTTGGTCCCAAAAGGCCGCTCCTTGATATACTTGGCAAGATAACCCTCTGGCACCTATAGGAAGGTTGTCATGTCTTGGGGTTGCTATATAGGCCTGATAGATATTGAACCGGGCCAATACTTGTGCTTCTACATTACCGGCTATTTGAATATCGGAGATAGCCCAAAAGTGGTCCCATTTTCTTTCATGCTCCTTTTTTAGGGTTTCATATCCGGATGCCAAAGCATTTTTCACTTCTTCCTGAGCGGTGGCCATAGGATTTTCTACCTCATTGCCATGGGTTACGGACACCACTTTTTGGATGGTGATTTCCTCTCCTTCATTCAATTCAAAAACAAGCTCCCTTAGTAAACGTTTGTTTTCTTTGAGAATAGTTGACTTTGAGGGCTTACCCCCCTTGATCACCATACCCTCCAATACCACGACCTCTGTTTCCAGTTCCCCCGTAAGCATTTGCAAACCGATCATATCGTTTTCCCCAATGGGGGAATAGGTCTTAAAATGTTCACCATTGATGCTCCAGACTTCCCCATCAATGCCCGTAAGTAAACGGTAGCTTGCCTTCTGCGACGCCGTGAAGGTATAGCTCATCCCCAATAGATGATGGTTGGCATGGCTGGCAAATTTTTCCACTTCCAAGCTTATGGTTTTTCCTTTGGGAGATTGCCAAGTTAATTTTCGTTGGTTTAATCCATATTGCATGTTAAGGGCGCGATAGTAGTCTGATATGCTACCTGAAAAAACCGAGAGCATCTCATCGTCTACAAACAACTGGGTGAACAGTCCGTTGGGCACATTGCAAAGCTCGCTCCATTTACTTCCTTCCGATTGATCCCAAGTATCGGTCACGACACAGGCAACATATTCCTTGGCTTCCCATTCTTCAAAAGTACCCCTATAGCCCAAATAACCATTACCGATCATAAAGTTACTCCCGGTGGTCACTAATTGTTCGGCATTAAAGGAATTCTCAATGATTTCCCAACCGGTTTCGGTTCTTAGGTTATTTTTTAAACTCATAGTATGATTAACGGATTACATCACAAAGAAAGAAGTGTATGTTGTAAAAGTATTAAGGTTTCAAAAAAAGAGCAAAATAATGATTAATCTTATATTGTTTTATTTTTTTATGTGATAACGTGTAAAAAAACCAAAAATCTATTCTTTTGTTTTATTCGTCTAAAAACGGGCGGTTGTATAAACGATTGTTGCCATGGCATACCTACGTCCAAATAATTAGTATATTTAGTGTTGTTTTGGGGCTTGTACAACATGTATAGGCCCTTTTTAATCCCCTATTTTTTATATGAAATTTGTTTTTACCTTTCTCTCCATCCTTTGTTTTATGGGTTTTTCGTGTAAGGCCCAAGACTCTTGGACCCTTTTCCCTAGTGATAAATTAGTTGGTGATATAGAGATTTTGGTCTATGATTCCCGTCCCTTGGCAAAGAACAAACCTATCGTGTATTTTACAGATGGTGCCAAAATGGTGGAAAATGGCACCCTGATAGCATTAAAAAAGTTAACGGAGGGTGTTTATATTAAACCTGCTTATTATGTTTTTGTCAGCAGTAGGGACCCACTTACGGGAAAAGACCATAGAAATACCTATTTCTTTTCCAATCCGGATTATTTATCCTTTTTTGAAAAGGAATTGATACCCAAGGTTGAAAAGGGTATTGGCAGAACCTTCAATATGGAGAACAGAAGCTTAGTGGGCATTTCTTTTGGGGGCTTGAACGGGGCTTATTTTTCCGCCAAGTCAAAAATGTTTAAAAAATATGGACTTTTGTCCCCCGTTACTTACCCACGCAAATCGGTTATCCAAGATATCGCTTTTTCCAAAAATAAAGACCTTCATATTTTTTTGTCCACAGGAACCAATGATGCCGAGAGCTATGTACCACCTTTGGAGAATATCTATAAATCAAAGGGGTATACCGTTAAAACTTTACAGACGGAAGGCGGACATGACTTTAAAAATTGGAACGGACAGCTAAAAGAACTGATGGTTTTTTTATCGGGGAAAGTGACCGAAATTGACTAAAAAAGACCACCTACATCATGTAAATGGCCTTTTATTTAAGGGAAACCACCTAAATTATTCAACTTCCTTCTTCTTTTTTGGCATTTCCGTAAAAGGGTAAACCTTCCAAGGGGTACAGTTTTTCTTTTGAAAAGCTATTGAACTTGTAATTCTTTAAGGTAAAGTAGTATACGTAGTTTTTTTCACCTTTAGGTGACAAGAGCTGTATTTGAATCTTGCTTGGCAGATATGCACCAACGCTGGTTTTGGCTCTCTCAAATCGTACGGTACCGTGTTGCATTCCTTTTGGCATTGCGATAAAAAAGTCGTTTATCGTAACTTCAGTAAGGTCTATGAAACCGGTTTCCCTATTGATATAAATTAACCATCGATCATATTTTTTATTGGGCTCTTCCGATCCCCAGGTAGCATATACCAGGTCATAGACTTTTCCTTCGAATTCTTTTTCCCCGGCATATCGTATAATGGTGGCATCCAACATGCGTTTTGGTGATTCCAGAATATAGTGGTAGGTGGCCAAACCCCAAATATAGCGATCGTGTTCGTGGCGTTTAATGCGGTCACTGTCTTTTTGGATCTTATACCCTTCCCAAGACTGTAGCCCCTGAACAACCCCTTTTTTACGTCCTTCCAGATATTCCAACTGACCGTCGAACGTGTTCGTAGCGAATCTAAACTGAAGATCTTTCTGGTTGTTTCCTGGAAATGCGTTCATAGGCATGGTAAGCCAAATTCCTTTCCACTTGAACTGAGCGGTAACTTCATAGACCTCGGTTTGTGCAAATTTATCGTAACCCATTTTCTTCATGGATGATTCTAGTAGTTCATAGCCTTTGGTTTCTTGTTTATCTGGCCTTTCCAAAAGGTATTGCGACCGTAGGTCTACTGATTTACAGGATTGTAAGCTGCTTGCAATGGTTACGATAAAAACTATTTTTAGTACTGTCTTCATTTTTTATTTTTAAGATTAAACTGCAGATTGTTTTTCCAGGTTTTTAAGAGCCTTTTTCATTATAAAAGGCAGCATTACGTTTTTGGCCATCCATTTTTTGGCGGCATTGCCCTGTGGGTAGAAGTACTGTGTCCATGTAACCAAGGTACCGTCCAGTTTTTCGGTCAATTTAATATGGGCAATATGGTCTTTTACCAAATGCATGTCCGCAATACGGTAGGCATAACCATAGGGTGGGTCCCAATGAGCTATTTTCTCCTTTAAGAGGTCAGGACCAAAAGAACAATGGCGCTCACAACCTTCACCCCAGTTCCCTTCTTGATCGGGTGTTACCAGATCAACATGTCTTATCATAGGCATCCATTGTGTCATTCCTTGGTGGTCCGCAACAACTTTCCAAACTTTGGTGATCGGGGCATCTAAATGTCTAGAGTATTGTAATTGTTGGGGTGCATCGGTAAATTTTTTACTGTCAAATGTTTTCATTTATTTTAATTAGACTATTCTACTTATTTTTGATATAAATTTTTTATTTTTTAATGAAATCAAAGGTTATGTGTAGCCAGGTATCCATATACTCTCTGTTGCGGGTAACCATCATTCTGGATATAGAGCCATAAAAACCGGCATGCAGATACTCCGCGATTTCATGTGCAGAGAACCTTTTTGTAATCTCCCCGCTCTCTTGTCCCTTGGTCACAACACCGGCAATAACGTTAAGCCATCCTCTAAAATATAGATCTACCTCCTCGGCTAACAATTTGTTAAGTCTCCCTACTTCATTGCCCATTACGTTAAGGAGACAACCACTGGCATACGCATCTTTTTCGTTTATATCGATCAATAGTTGGTAAAAGGACCTTAGGGTATTGATAGGGGATAAGTTGCTGTCATCAAAAATACGTTGCATCCAAACGGTGTTGCTTTTACCGTATTGCTCCACTACTTGTCTTGCGAAGTCTTCCTTGGATTCAAAAAAGTTATAGAAAGAACCTTTAGGAATACCTGCCTCTTTTAATATTTGATTGATACCTACGTTATGATAGCCATTTTTACGCAGCACATCATAACCTATTTGCAATATATCCTCTTTATTATGTTTATATCCCATTGATCACAAATATAAAAATAATACTTCCAATTAGACCAATTGGTTTAATTTTACGAAAAATTTAACATACGTTTTTTGGTTTACTAGACGAGTGGTCATAATTTTGTTTTGTCAAAAAATATGGAGAAAACTTTAAAGCACGAGATAAAGGCAGATTTTCTTTTGGAAAGGGGAATGGAAATTCTATGGTCCAAAGGTTATAATGCGACCAGTGTAAATGACATTGTTGGGGCAGCCGGTGTTCCAAAGGGATCCTTTTATTTTTATTTTGAAAGTAAGGAGGATTTTGTAATCAAGGCAATTGAAATGTATTTTGATGCGCAGTTTACGCCGGCCAGTGAGTTTTTGAACAACAAAAAGGTATCCCCAAAACAACGCATTCTTGATTTCTATGCGTATAGGGCAAAAATTTTAAAGGAAGAACTGGAGTGTAAGAAGGGATGTCTGGCCTGTAATATAGGAAATGAGATGGCGGAGCACAATGAGAATATTAGGAGGGTCATTGTGGAAAACGAAAAAATTGTTCATGAGCAGATTGCAAGTGCTGTCAAGGAAGCACAAGAGGCAGGCGAAATAGATGCCGCGTGGAATGCAATGGACGTTGTCGCTTTTTTTGAAGATGCCGGAAAAGGGGCCATGACCAGTATGAAAGAATTACAAAGTTCCTATCCCATAGATAATTACATGCACATGGTACGGACCATGTTATTTAAATAATTTTTTTTGTAAATTTTACTAGATGACCGGTCATCTAGTAATACAGGACGCCAATTTTTTTTTAAACTATGAGCAGGGTGTTTAAAGTAGATCTCAAAACGCAAAAATGATAGACGACCGGTCATCTATAAATGTAAACGATAAATTTTATTGAAATTATGTCCTACATGTATTGTCATAATTCGTCTATGTTCATAGTAACTAAGTTTTAATTGAATTTTTATCATCTAATCACCTAGAATAAACCTAAAAACAATGAACGCAATTAAAAAAGCAGGTAATGTTGCAAATAATTTTGCAAAGAAGTGGGCAGAATTCGTAATTAAGTTTAAGTGGCCCGTATTGATCGGAACTTTGCTGTTGGCCGTTGGGCTGGGATCTCAAGGAAAAATGGAGTTCGATGGGGACTATCATGTCTTTTTCAGTGAGACCAATCCTGAACTGGAGGCCTTTGACGCCCTCCAGGATAAATACACAAAAGACGATAACATTGTTATTGTACTAGCTCCGGAAAATGGAGACATATTTACCCGTGAAAATCTGGTCGCTATTGAGGACCTTACCCAGCAGGCTTGGAATACCCCTTACTCTTCACGAGTAGATGCGGTTACCAATTTTCAGCATACGAGCGCTGATGGGGACGACCTGTATGTGGACGACCTCTCTTATGAATCCGTGTCCAAAACAGATGCTGAAATAAAGGAAATTAAAGAGAAGGCTTTAAAAGAACCTTTATTGGTACACCGTATTATCAATGAAGAAGGAAGCGTTACCGCTATTAATGTCACGGTGCGTTTACCAGGGGTGGATAGTGCTGCGGAAATTCCGGAAGTGACCATAGCTACTAGGCAAATGGTAAGTGATTTTCAAGAAAAGTATCCACAGTTCAAGGTATATACCACGGGCCTGGTGCCATTAAACACGGCTTTTTTTGAATCTTCCCAGAACGATTTGGCTCTAATAGGTATTATGCTCATCATCGTCATTTTTGTTACTTTTCTACTTACACGTAACATTTTTGCGACCTTGGCGACACTATTTGTGGTGCTATTTTCCATAATGAGCGCCGTAGGTTTTGTAGGACTTACCGGTATTAAACTTACTCCTCCATCCTCGGTATTCCCAACGATGATCCTTACGCTGGCGGTAGCGGATAGTATCCATATACTTATTACCATGTTACAAAAAGTTCGTAAAGACGGGATGGGTAAAAAAGCAGCTTTGGTGGAGAGTATGCGTCTTAATTTTATGCCGGTTTTTATAACAAGCCTTACCACCGTCATTGGATTCCTGACCATGAATTTTGGGGACGTACCTCCTTTCTGGCATTTAGGTAACATTACCGCTTTTGGGATGACCATGGCTTTCCTTTATTCAACCACCACATTACCTGCCCTAATGGCTATTTTCCCTATCTGGAAAAGGAAAACGAAAGTTGTTAAGGAGGAGAAAATAGGTCTGTATACCAAATTGGGACTTTTTGTGACCAAACAACCTGCTCGGCTTACGGTGGTTTCATTGGCTATTATTGCCGGTCTAACGTATTTGGCCACTTTAAATGTATTCAACGATGAGTTTGTGGAATATTTTGATGATTCCGTACAGTTTAGGACAGATAGTGATTTCATCAATGATAATCTTACCGGGTTCTACAATGTTGAATTCTCTGTAGGAAGCGGAGAAAGTGGAGGCATCAATAATCCCGGGTATCTGCAAAACCTGAATGCATTTGAGGATTGGCTCAATGATCAGCCCGAAGTGGTGCATGTAAATGCCTTTAGCGAGGTGGCACGTAGGGTAAACCGATCCATGCACGGAGACGATCAAGCGTACTATAAAGTTCCGGATAATAGGGAAGAAGCGGCCCAATTTCTATTGTTATATGAACTTTCCCTACCATTTGGGTTGGACCTTAATAACCAAATTAACGTAGATAAATCCGAAACACGGGTTACAACTACGCTAAAGAACATTTCCAGTGCCGAGATGATCGCTTTTTCTGCTAGGGCAGAGGAGTGGTTACGGAACAATACCAGTGAACCTATGCACTCCATAGGGGTTAGTCCTACCATGATGTTCTCTAAACTTGGGTTTAGACAGGCCGATAGTATGTTTAATGGAAATATTATCGCTCTTATATTAATTTCTTTGGTATTGATGTTGGCCCTTAGGAATTTTAAACTGGGCCTACTTAGCATTATTCCGAACGTAACACCCGTTTTAGTTGGTTTTGGAATTTGGGCATTGTACAAAGGGCAGATCAATACGGGAATGGTCATCGTGTTTGGAATGACCTTGGGAATAATTGTGGATGATACGGTCCATTTTATGAGCAAATTCCTTAGAGCAAGAAGGGAATTGGGGTATGATGCCAAACAAGCGGTCATCTATGCTTTTGAAACTGTGGGTAGGGCTTTGGTCACCACCACATTGGTTTTACTATCGGGTTTTGCGGTGCTGTCCACTTCTTCCTTTGCGTTGAATAGCTATATGGCCCGTATTACGGTAATCATCATTTTATCGGCCTTGATCATCGATTTTATCTTACTGCCGGCCCTCTTGATATTGGTCAGTAAAAAAAGTGAGGTCACTGCTAAAACAGAAACAATAAAAGCACAAGTTCAATTAGATAAATAATATTCATAAATCAAAATTAAAATCAAATGAGAAAATCAATTTTTATATCAATCGCTTTGTTGGGGACCGTTTTGGGAAACGCCCAAACCCCGGAAGAACGGGGGCTACAAATAGCAAAGGCAGCAGAGAAGGCAGATCTGGGCTTCGGAAGCAGCATAGTAGAATTAAAAATGACACTGAAAAATAAAAACGGGCAGACCAGCGAACGTTTTTTGATCAACAGAACCTTGGAATTGACCGAGGATGGGGATAAGTCCCTTATCGTTTTCAATAGTCCCAAGGATGTAAAAGGTACGGCAACCTTAACGTTTACCCATAAAGTGGGATCGGACGATCAATGGTTGTATTTACCCTCTATCAAAAGGGTAAAAAGGATATCGTCCAATAACAAGTCCGGTCCTTTTGTAGGAAGCGAATTTGCCTATGAAGATCTTTCATCGCAAGAGGTAGAGAAGTATGCATATAAATTTTTGGAAGAGAAAGGAAGCTTGCTTTTGGTAGAACAGGACCCTGTGGATCCCAAATCGGGATATACCAGACGTATCGTTACCTATAACAAGGATAAAGGATATAGAATAGAAAAGATAGAATTCTATGATCGTAAGAATGCGTTATTAAAAACCTTGACATACAGCGGTTATAAATTGTATAAGAATAAGTTTTGGCGGGCGGCTACCTTTAACATGGTAAATCATCAGAGCAATAAGGAAACCCTGTTGAAATTTAGCGAATACAATTTTGGGGCCGAGCTATCCGATGATGATTTCTCCCAGGTAGCATTGCAACGCGCGGGAAAATAATAAATAGGCCCGGTTCTAATGAAATTTACAAGGTTAAGTTTGCTGTATCCAATAACTGTTTTATGGATTAGCGGTAGTTTGTTGCTTTTTATGCCGAGGCTTGTTTTTTCATTATTGGGAAGTAATGTTTCTTATGAAATTGCCATGGGGAACCTTTTGGGAATGATGTTTTTGGGATTGGGAAGTTTAGTGACATTGGTATATCGATATGAGCTGAAGAATATATATCGATGGACCATTTGGATTCGAGTATTTTTTTGTCTCTGTTGCTTGGGATTTTACTTTGTTCATAAAAATCCATTTTTCCTTTCTTTATTTGGCATAATTCTAGTAGGTGCGATGCTCACCTTGGTTGGTTACCTAAAAGATAAACCATTAAAACAGCAATGGTAAGAATATAGTTCTGGGTTGTAGAATAAAAGAATCAAATAAACAGAAGTAATATAGGACAGGGTCGGTCGTGTGTTGATTGGTTGTGTTGTTTTTAACTAGGGATGTTTTGTTCAATGATGTGTTCTTCATTACATTTCTATCGACCTTGTCCTTTTTTTTATAACGAATGATCGGTAAAATAAGATTGGGCATATTTTTGTTCGCTACCCTTGCGATGGCACAGGAAGAAGATGCCAAGAAGGTAAACCAGGAGGTTGAATTAGAAGTTGAAACGGAGTATCGCTATTTTGTGAACGATGCCCAATTTAATGGGCAAGGGGACCATTATCCGTCCATTGCCATTAGACCGGAATATTCAGCGGATTGGAACAAGGGGTACGAGAGCATTAACTTTCAAGGTTTTTTTAGGTTAGATCGTGATGATGAACGTACCCATGCCGATATACGCGAATTGTATTATCAAAAAGCAAAAGATAATTGGGAACTTAGTATCGGTTTAAAAAAGGTCTTTTGGGGTGTGATAGAAAGCAACCATTTGGTGGATATTATTAATCAGACAGATGCGGTGGAGACTTTTGATGGAGAGGAGAAATTAGGGCAGCCGATGGTACAGTTTAGTTGGATTACCAATAAAATTGGGACTTTTGATTTTTTCTATTTACCATTTCATCGCAAGCGAACCTTTGCCGGAGAAGAAGGACGTTTACGTTTTGGCACGGTCATAGACCAAGATGATTTAACTTATGAAAGTGGCGCCGAAGAATGGCGACAAGACGTTTCGGTACGATGGAAGCATTATTTTGGGATTGTGGATATTGCGCTCTCCCATTTTTATGGGAACGGTAGGGAACCGTTGTTTATTTTTGACCCCGAGGGAAACATAGATTCTTTTTATCCTGTGATCCATCAGACCGGATTGGAATTGCAAATAACGCACGATGCATTTCTTTGGAAATTGGAATCCATTTACCGGAATGCCGATGCCCAAGATTTTTTGGGCTTTGCGGCGGGATTGGAATATACTTTTAGCAATATAGATGGTAATGGATTGGACATAGGTGTTCTAGGCGAGTATCTATATGATGAACGGGACGAACTGGCATTGAATGCACTTCAGAACGATGTTTTTTTTGGGAGTCGCATTGCCTTTAACGATACCCAGGACACGTCTATATTGGTTGGTGGAATCGCGGATTTAAAATCGAGCAGCACCATTTTCAGCTTAGAGGCCTCAAGACGTTTTGGGAGCACTTGGACGGCCGAGGTGGAAGCCAGAATATTCAGTTCAATTGATGATAATGAGCTGATTCTTTCTAATTTCAGGGACGATAGCTTCCTTAGAATATCCATTTCCAAGTTCTTTTAACCGCTGAATTTTACTTTATCCTTTTGATTTTTAGATACAACGGCCCATGAAATAATTTCGATTATTTGTTGCTGTAAAATGAATGGGAATTGCCTACATTTATCGCCAATTTTGAAGCAATAAATGAAGCAGATTACCAACACTATTTTGATGATTCGTCCGGTACGTTTTCGCAGAAATGAACAGACCGCGGTGAACAACTATTTTATGGAGGAACTGAACCTCCAAAATACGATCATCAATGAACGGGCGCAACAAGAGTTCGATGCCTTTGTGGCAGCCTTAAGGGATAAGGGAGTTCATGTCATCGTTATTGAAGATACGCCACAACCGGACACCCCGGATTCTATTTTTCCCAATAACTGGATTTCCTTTCATGCGAATGGTACGGTCGTTATCTACCCTATGTTTGCCGAAAATAGAAGAAATGAGCGCAGGGAGGATATTTTGGATACTTTGGAACAAAAGGGGTTTAGCATCGATAACGTGATGGATTACACATCTGCCGAGGATGAAGGCGTCTTTTTGGAAGGTACCGGTAGCATTCTAATGGATAGGGTACATCAAAAGGTATATTGCGCGCTTTCGGATAGGGCCCATGAGGAATTGATTATTGAATTCTGCGAGGACTTTGATTGTTTACCGGTTATTTTTACGGCCAACCAAACGGTAAACGGGGAAAGACTTCCTATTTACCATACCAATGTAATGATGTGTTTGGGCGAGGAATATGCCGTAATCTGTTTGGATGCCATCGATGATCAAAAGGAACGGAAAAATGTGGTGGATCATCTTAAACGGGACGGTAAGGAGATGGTCGTAATTACGGAGGAACAAATGCATCACTTTGCTGGAAACATGCTGCAAGTTGCGGGAACGGACGACCAGCGCTATTTGGCAATGAGCTCCGATGCGTATCATAGTTTAAGGCCAGAACAGGTTGCGGCATTGGAGAAATACAACCCCATAATCCATAGTTCCTTGGATACCATAGAAACCTGTGGGGGTGGCAGTGCCCGTTGTATGATGGCCGAGGTATTTTTACCGAAGACATAGGCCCTTCCCATAATCTTTTAGCAATCGGTATGTATTGGTAATAACCTATACCCGCGAACTGATATCTTTCTTGATGGAAAGAAATTTTTCGCCTTTATCTTTTAGGACGATTCGGTTCTCCGAAAAAGAGAAAAAGGCCTCGCTACATCCATCGACGATCCTATCATGAAGCTCTATTAAAATAGCGGGAATTATGCTCAAGTCCATTTGATCATTGGTCAGTATGGCATGTTCCCCACCTTCAATATCCAGTTTTAGAATACCGATATCGTTCATTGCTACCCCCAAAGAAGAAAGTCTGTAAGCCGGTACTTCCTCTACCTTACTTGTTTCAACGCTATCCATGGCGTTCTTTACCACTGTAAACCCCCATTCTCCCGTAGGTCGTTCGTTGAGATGGATTTTTTTTTCATCAGAAGCGGTCAATGCACCATGTATTGCTTTGATATTGGGGTATGGAGCGATATTTTTCTCCAATATGGAGAAATTGGTTGTCGAAGGTTCTATGGTCAATACGGTTGCTTTGGGATACATTTCGGAGAAAGCGATCGCCGCGGTGCCTATGTATCCACCAGCATCCACTATGATGCCCGAATAATCTTTGGGAAATAAGTAATTGAGCATATGAAACTCTCCGGACAAACAGGAGACGGCTACCAAAAGATCCGGTGTTCCTTTACGCACCCAAATTTCTTTTTCGTTGATGCGTAATGGTACTACATGATTTGTGTTAAGCCTATAACTCGCATAGTGTCTTAGGCCAAGCGTTTTGGATAATCGGATTTGTAGCATAAGTTTTGATACCAAAGATTTCATCCGCGCTACATATTGGTTTGAGTTTTAAGGAAATATAGGGAAATCAAATAAGTTTTCTGTGAAAACTCGATGTTGTACCATGATTTGTTTCAAACTGTAGTATATCAGGAAGATAGTGTTTGTGTCCGTCTTATGCAAAACCGTCCGTGCAAATACACAAAATCTTTTGGTTGTATACGTACCAGCTCTATTCTATGTACCCTATTGTGCGTTTCTACTATTGCATTCTACCATTAAGTTCGGTATGATTTTCTTAAGTAAATGTTTTATGCATTACCAAATTTTCATACGTGTTGGATTCCATGGGGAAGTCAACCGTACCGATTGAAACATACCCTTGACGTTTATAAAAAGCGATAGCCCTGGTATTATTAATGTACACCTCAAGATTAAATTCCCTACACCCATTTTCCTGAAGTTCTTTTTCCGCTTCGGTCATTAATCCGTAACCAATTCCTTTCCCATAAAACCGCTCCAAAACATACAATTTGCTTAGTTCGGGAACGGGGGTTTCTCTAATAGGACACCTACTATCATAAATTATTTCAGCGACCCCAATTGGATTCCCATTTAAATAAGCAACAATAAGTTGGTTTGGATTTTCTTTTATTACGTTTTCTATGAGTTTAGGTGAGAATCTTTTGGTAATGAAATTCGAAAATTCAAAAGTTATGCCGTCTACGGCATATGTTTGAATATATACCGTTTTTAATAAAACTGAGATTCTCAATGCATCCGATAGTTTGGCTTTTCCGTAGGATATATGTGTCATTTTCAGTTTAGCTATTGTTTAATTGGGTTTTTGGGTCTTTCCAAGAATATGCAAACTTGTTGTTTAGGCCAGAAACCCGTTTTGTTTTTGTTGCAATTTTTTTATCTAACCAATTTCCTATATTACTCTTATTGGGCCATATGATCAGGATAAGGGACTTTTAGCTTTTGTTTTTTCATGGGTTGGTCTATGGGATATTTTTCGGCTCAATGCCAACGGTCAGTGTAAAAGTGTGTCTTGCCAAAGGTGGTCATGATGTTGTGATACAGGGTTATCGCCTTTCTATATGCATTTCGTATTCCACTATTTTTTTAGCGAGGCGATCATTTAGATACTCATTTTTATCATGGAGATATTTGGCAATCAGTTTGGCTTCCTCACAATAATTGATCACTTTCCCTTTGCTCCAATACTGGGGTGGTGTTTGTAGATTGGTTATCCTGTCCGCTATTTTAACAAGTCCAACCTCTTTTTGTAATTTATTTATCCGATGTAAGCTATCCATCATCTTTTCTTCCTTAGACCCTAGATTTTCGTTCTTGGTCAAAGCCTGCACAGCTTGGGCTATTTTCTCGCCAAATTCGGTTTCGATCTCTTTATACGTTGTATTGGTATCTTCCATGGTATCATGTAAAATAGCCGTCTGAATCGCAAAATCAATATCGAAGGATTGGTCCGAACTATATGAAACCAAAACCTCCATGGCAACATTTGAGATATGTAAAAGGTAATTGGAGTTGGTTCCGGGCACTTTTTGTGCACTATGTTTTTCCCCCGCAAATTTCATTGCTTTCTGATACAGTTCTTGAGTCATATCAATTTACTTGTTAATGGGCTACAATGGTCTGTCAACGCAGTTCCTTGTTTTAATTCTTTTCAATGATTAGTGCCGGGATGTTCAATGATTTGTAAAGGTTGTTATATGCATTCATCTCCGTATGTATAATGGCATCTCTCTCATCCTTATATACTTCCCAATCGTTCATAAGATCATTAAAGCGTTCTTTGGCACCGTTGGTCACTTTTGGATCGGCCTGATCCACGTAGTGTAAAAGTTGTATGAGCTGTGCATTGAGTTTGTTGTTAAAATTGATTACATCTTGAAATGTTTTCTGCTTCTCTTGAATTAAGTTCTCTTCCCAATTATTGATGCGCTTCTCTAATTCTTCTCCTTTTTCAATGAGTCGCTCTACTTCACCGTTCTCTTTTAAGAGTTTGGCATAACCGCTTAACTGCGTTTTCGCGGAGCGCATTTGGATGACAGATTCGTGCATGTCCCTCAAGGTGTTCTCTATGCTCACAAGGATGTTTTGTTGTGCTGCAAAATCTTCCGGAGTCGATTGAATCGCCGGATTTGCAAGAATAATGGCCTCTGTTTCCACCGTTTCTTCCTCTAGGGATAATCTCAACGTATACTTTCCCGGAGGAACACTGGCTCCGGAAAGTCCACCAAAAACAAAAACTTTATTGATGGCGGGAATGGCTTTTCGATTAAAATCCCAGGTAAACCTGTTATATCCTTTCTTTGAGGGTAAAATTTGAGGTTTAGACGGTCCGCCCGGCCAGGTTTTAAAGTCTTTCGGTTTTTTGTTGGTATACGATCTAATTAGTTCTGTCCCTTGTAAAATGTCTAACTTGAGGTCCAATGAATCCGCATTTTGGTTTAGGTAGTAATCAAATGTTACCCCACTTTTAGGATTCAGGCCTTGGCCAACACTTTTGGAAACGCCCCCAAAAATGCGATAACTTGCTTTTGGCTCAAATAGTTGAACCGCTTTGTTTGCTGCGCTCATATTTTGAAGAACACCTAAATCGTCCAGGATCCAGAACCCACGTCCGGATGTTGCGGCGACCAAATCATTGTCTTGAATGATGAGATCATTGATGGCGACTACCGGTAAGTTTAATTTAAGGTGTTGCCAATGTGCACCGTCATCATTGGAGACGTATAAGCCCGTTTCGGTACCGGTGTATAACAATCCTTTTTGTTTTTTATCTGCCCGGACCACCCTTGCAAATCCGTTGGGGTCATCGAGCCCATTTATGATTTTTTTCCAGGATTTACCGTAATCGCTTGTTTTAAAAATATAAGAGCTTAGGTCCAATGACTTGTATCGCATAACCACCACATAGGCGACCGCAGCATCATGTTCGGAGATGTCAATACTGTTGATAATACCATCCGAAATACCTACGGGGGTTATATTCTCCCAACTTGTACCTCCATTTTTGGTGATATGCAACAAGCCATCGTCACTACCTGCATATAGTAGGCCCTCTTGATGCTGTGATTCTACCAAAGCTGTAAGGGTATTATAATTTTCTCCACCAGCCGCTTCATTGGTATAAGGCCCTCCGCCAGGTCCGTGTTTGTCTTTCTCATTTTTTGTCAAATCAGGACTGATGGTGGACCAACTTATACCCCCATCTGTTGTTTTAAACACCACGTTTCCCGCATGATAGATGGTTTTTCTATTATGGGGGGATGAAATGATCGGAGCATTCCAATTGTAACGATATTTCGCATCTTTGGGAGCTATGCTCAACCCCAGCTCCGGGTACTCTTTAATCGCTTTCTGTTCCCTGGATGCTTTTGTCCACTTGCTGATATTCCCTTGATAGGTGCCGCCGTAAACCGTATCTGGATGGTCTGGGTCAAACGCAATAAAAGCACTTTCCCCTCCGGCAACGGAATACCAATCCTTCCAATCAATTCCTTCATCGTTTGTGCGACTTGCAATTGCTATGGCCGAATTGTCCTGTTGACCTCCATACACCTTATAGGGCACCAAATTATCCGTGATCACCCTATAAAATTGAGCCGTGGCCTGATTTTGCTGTGTGCTCCAACTCTTTCCACTGTTAAAGGAAATATTGGCACCACCGTCATTGGAGTTGATGAGATTGGTATTGTCATGTGGATTGATCCACAGGTGATGGTTGTCTCCATGGGGAACGGGAATATTGGAAAAACTTTTTCCACCGTCAATGGATTTCATTACGGGAGCGTTTAACACATATACTACGTTCTCATTTTGCGGATCGGCAAAAATCTCCATATAATACCAAGAACGTGCTATATTCACACGTTCACCGTTGACCTGTTTCCATTTTTTTCCGGCATCATCGGAACGGTAAACACCCCCTTTTTTTCCTTCCGCTTCCAGAACGGCAAAAACACGTTCCGGATTTGCCCTGGAAACGGAAATCCCAGATTTGCCAAAGTCCTTTGGCAGCCCCTCTTTCATTTTGGTCCAAGTATCTCCACCATCGGTGGATTTATGCAACCCGGAATGTTCTCCGCCCGATTCCATAATCCAAGGATAACGACGATGTTGCCACATTGAAGCATATAGAATCCGTGGATTTGTCATGTCCATGGACAAAGAAGAGGCTCCCGTAGTTGCATTGATAAAGAGCACTTGTTTCCAGGTGTTACCGCCGTCAACACTTCTGTAAATGCCCCTTTCATTAGTGGGGGCATATTGTGCACCTTGTGCGGCTACATAGATAATGTCCGGATTTGTGGGGTGAATGATCACGTCAGAAATATGACGCGTTTTCTCCAGTCCTAAATGGGTCCATGTTTTTCCGGCATCCATGGATTTGTACACACCGTCTCCCATAGAGGTCATAACACCACGGGCGGCATGTTCTCCCATTCCAACGACGACCACGTTGCTATCGCTTTCGGACACTGCAATGGCCCCTACCGATCCTGTTTTAAAAAATTTGTCTGAAACGTTTTTCCAGGTAATGCCATCATCCGTAGTTTTAAAAACGCCTCCACCCGTAGAACCCATATAATAGGTGTGGGGATGTCCTACAACTCCACTGGAAGCAACACTTCTCCCCCCTCTATAAGGACCAATATTGCGCCATTTTAAACCATGGAACAAGGAATCGGTAAGTTTTAGGACAGGCCCTTCGGTTTTCCTTTTTCTTTGCTGCGCATGGTGGGTCAAAGGCAATAAGAGCAGGCAAATGAGGAGAAGTTTTAATGTTTTCATGTAGTTGTTTTAGCGTTTGTTTTATATGAAAGTGAAAAGAATTTCATCAGTGTTTTTTAGGTGTATTAAAGTGAAGTGCAACCGTTCGCCCAAGGGTAGTGTGGTTATTTTTAAGGAAATATAGCAAAATCCTGAAACTATCGTTTGAAAATCTGTTGTTGTAGGATGTTTTTATTTCAAATGATAGTTCCCAAAGAAGGCCTTTGTAATGTGTTCCAATGGTCTTGTATGATACGTAGGCGTTAAGCTATGCCTTATACGCAGAGCTAGTCACTGTTTAGTCATCAAATATTTGTAGAATGTTATTGAGATGCGTTCTATTTCCATTAACCGCTCTAAATGAGTTATAATGTTCATCCGATATTAGCTGAAACTTATCCGCTTGTTTTGCCTCGGACCATCCTGATTTTAGGGATTCAAAAGCATCTGAATTTTCAATGTGCAGATTCAACAAGGTATTTAAAACGATCTCTTTTTCTTCTGAAGAAAGCCTTTTGTTTAGTAATACGGGACCTAGGGGTATTTCATCTGACATCCACAATGATCTAACCCTATTTTTAAGTGTTGAATCTGCCTGGATCTGTTTATAATACGCATTGCTACCTATAGCACAGAGGTCCGTTTCCCCATTGACCAATTTTTCAAAAGTTGAGGTATGATTCCCTCCATATTTTACTTCTTTGAACTTAGCTTCTGGAGAAGCTATATCAATGGCACTTAAAAAAAGTCTTGGGACAAGATTGCCCGATGTTGACCCCTCCTTTACAAACATCATCCTTAGCGTTTCGGCTCTTTCTTTTATATCGGAATACTCTTTTACGCTGTCATTGTTGGTTAGAAATACCGTTTTATAATTATCAGCGGCATCTTTTTTTATGTGCATATTGGCCAAAGGAAGCATATGCTCATTGTCCGATGAAAGAACTAGATATCCCAACGTGTTGATCAATGCAATATCAACATCGTTTGATTTTATTCCGGTGATCAAAGATGCAACATCCGGATAACTGGTTATGGTAACGCTATGTTGCAATCTACTTTCCAATTCTTGTGATAATGGTTTTAGATTTTCAACCCTGTCATTGGTCGCATACGTATAAGTAGCAAGTCTAATAGGTGCGTTGCCTAGATTGCATCCAAAAAACAAAGAACCTATAAAAATAATCAAGATTGAACAATACTTTTTCATTTTGCTTTAAACTTGTTGCTAATGTCTTGTGTATGAAACGTAGCGCATAAAAAGGCACTAACTTTTCGGTTTAACACAAAATCGAATTTTTATATTTTGTTTTTAATTTTTTTGTTGCAAAAGCCAAATTTAAAAATTTGGTGGCCTTAAAAATAGACACAAACTTTTCGATTTATCAATTAATAGCTATGTTTTATACACGTTGTTACCTGCTGGCTATTCGAATTTGATTAGGATTATCAGTTATTCATCCAAAAAATAATCCCAAGCCATCTTAGAAATATCGGATATTATTTTTTCGTTAGTCTTAAAATCTTCTTTGGATTCAGTCACAAAAACACTTATTGTAAAGTGTTCTCCATTCGGTAAAAACACGATTCCAATATTGTTTACTGCTGCAGTTATGCCTGTTTCTTTGTGCTTTCCTGACCAGCCTGTTTTGTGTGCAACAATTGCTTCTTCAGGTAATTGCCCTCTTAATCTGTTTTTTCCAGTTTTGGTTTCTTTCATTACGTTCCAAATAAAACCATAGCTTTCTTGAGAAAGTAAACCATTTTTGTTTTCATAAAATGTTGCCAGAATCTTATTAGCTTCTTTTGGTGTTGTCCAATTTAAAAATTGCAAATCCCAATTATTCTGCATAGTCTCCTCGTTTATTTTCACGGCAAAATCTTTAAAACCAAGTCTTGAAAAATAATTCTCAATATCTTGTGGTTTTCCGAGCAATTTTAGCAAAACATCACACCCGACATTATCACTCAAAGCGACCGTGTATTCAATAATTTCTGCAATGGTAAGTTTAACTCCTTTGGGGTATTTTTTTCTTATAGGGCTCCATAGTCCAGGTAACATTTCACTTTGCTTAATATCAATTTTTTGGTCAAGTGAAAGATTACCATCATCTACTTCTGATAAAATGGTCAATGCAATTGGAAATTTAAAAACACTTTGCATAGGAAAGTGTCTTTGGCCATTAATACTTAACGTATCGTTAACTTTCATCCCATTAATTGCGACTCCGACAATTGCTTTTTTGGTATTTAAAATACTATCAATTTTCTGTCTTAATGTTTCTATTTCTTGAGAATACCCTTTTGAGAAAACTATTAAAAAGACTAAGAATATAATAGGTGTTTTTTTTAGCATAATTTTTTTGCTTGCAGGTAACTAGTGTATAAACGCAATGGCGTTTATTTCCATTGTATATACTTTATATCTAAAGTATAATTATTTTAGAAACCCCAGTTTTGTTTTAGGGCCTACTTCTTGGATGCTTTTTTAGCACTTGTACCATAAATAGCACACTCATCAAAATCATAAAAAAGGCAAAGGGCAAGGAGGTGATGATCAATAGTTTTTGTACTGCTGCCAATACATCTATTTCCGGTTTTACATTTCCCAGTACGATTAGGGCCAGGGTTGCCACCAAAATAAAGACGGACCACAACAGCCGATGGCTCTTTTTGGGTGTTTTTCTTCCTTTATCCGTAAACATACTTAATACAAATACAGCAGAATCTACGGAGGTGACCAAAAAACTGATCAATAAAAAAATAGTGGTCATATTCAAGAATGCGGCGAACGGATAGTTTTCAAAAAAAACAAAGATAGAGGTGAATACATTGCCAAATTCATTCTGGTACATGCCCCAATCTTCAATAAGCCCAAAGGCGGAAGTACCAAAGACCGAAAACCAAAAGAAGGTGCCCAAGGAAGGGATGATCAATACGCCCAATAACAGTTGGCGCACCGTTCTTCCCTTGGAGATGCGGGCAATGAAGATACCCGTAAAGGGGGCCCACGCCAGCCAAAAGGCCCAATAGTAAAAGGTCCAGTCCGTTAGAAAATCAATACCGGGGTCATAGGGCCCATATGCCATGCTCATGGGGACAAAATCTATGATGTATTGGAATGTTGCTTTTCCAAAAGATAGGAGTATATGAAGCATATCACTGGCGAGGAAGACAAAAACCAATAGGCCTAGGGTAACAAGGATATTGAGTTTAGAAATAACTTTTATACCCTTGTCCACCCCTTTCCAAACCGATACAAAAGCAAGTGTGGAAATCAAAGTGGCCAATACTAAGGTGGTCACCAGACCAAAATTGCCTTGGAGTACATGAGTAAGGCCTCCATTGATCTGTGTAGTTCCCAGACCTACCGCAGCGATCAACCCAAAGACCGTGGTAATTATGGTCATGACATCGATACCCCTTCTGGCTAGTTTGTTGGGTATGGTATCTTCTATGGTAGCACTTACCCGTACTTTCTTTTTACGAACAAAGAGTGCGTATCCTACGATCATGGCAAAGAGTCCGTAGAAGGCCCAAGCGGTGAACCCCCATTGGTAAAAAGTAAACTCCAAGGCCAGGATATCCGGTGTTAGACTAGAGGTGTAGGGAGGGTGCTGCTGCATAAATACCGGTTCCTGAACGGCCCTTAACAGTATGCCCGCGCCCATCCCGGCACTGTAAAGCATGGCGGTCCACGCCCAGAGGGAATGTTCGGGTTTTTGGTTTTTCTTGCCCAGTTTAATTTTTCCTATGGGGGAAAATGCTACTGCCACCAATAGCAGTACACATCCAAGGCCCAAATACAGATAGAAATAACCAAAATAGTTCCTGACCCAAATAGAGGTCTTTTCTATGGTATTGTAACTGGCTTCGGTCGCGAAGAAAACCACCAAGGAAAGCACAAATACGATTCCCACGGAAACGGATAAGAGTACATTTTTTTTAAAGAGCTGAAGTAAACGGATGGGAATATGGGTTAGGTTCTTGCTATATTACGGATCATGCCCCCAAAGATAAAATAATGAAAGGGAACAATACTGTACCAATATAACCTGCCTTTCAGCCCTTTGGGTCTAAAAGTTGCCGTTTGGTGCAATATATTGTCCTTATCTATTTTAAATTCCAACCAGGCCTCCCCTGGGAGCCGCATTTCCGCGAAGAGCAATAGTCTTCCGGTTTCTTTGTCGGCCAATAAAACCCGCCAAAAATCCAAGGAATCCCCTGGATAAATTTTATCGGGATGTGTACGTCCCCGTCGTAAACCTACACCGCCGCTTAGCTTATCTAAAAAACCTCTAATTCTCCATAACCAATTGCCATAATACCAGCCATTGTCGCCACCAATTTTCCAAATATTTTTAAGCACCGCTTCGCTATCCCGGACTTTTAGTTTTTGCTCGTCCTTTAGAACCCCATATTTTGGGACTTGAATATATTTTTCCAGGTCTTTGTTAAAACGGCCGCTTACCATGCTATCCTTCCAGCTGCTAATGACCTGGTTTTGTGCTATTTTTTTAAAGGCCATGTCTATGGCTTCCGTATACGTATGTGTTGTTATACCTAAAATTTGGGCTAATCTAGTATCCTCCGCAATGACCTCTATTTTCATACTGTCCACTAAATTCAACGCTAGTTTATACGAGGTGGAGGTAACAAAGTAGAGCCAATACGAAGATAGTTTTGGAGTCATAACAGGTACGGTGAGAATCCAATTTTTAAAGCCTCTGGACCGGGCATATTGTTGTAACATTTGTTTATAGGTCATGACATCCGGGCCGGCAATATCAAAAGAGTTGTTATAGGTCTTTTTGTTTCCTATGACACCAATTAAAAAATGCATCACATCGCGTATGGCAATGGGTTGCGTTTTGGTCAACACCCATTTAGGGGTGATCATAAAGGGCAGTTTTTCGCATAGATCTCGTATAATTTCAAAAGAAGAACTTCCGGACCCTACAATGATACCTGCCTTTAACACCGTAAAATGAAAGGGCCCTTTGGAAAGAATTGCTTCTACATTTCTGCGGGACCATAGATGCTTGGAAAGATTTTTATCGTTGACGATACCGCTTAGGTAAATTACCTGTTCCACTTTGGTGGCTTTCATGTAGGTATTAAAATTACGAGCGGTAATGGCTTCCATCTCATCAAAGTCCTTTGTTGAAGAGCTCATGGAATGGATCAAGAAATAGGCTACCTGTATGTCCTTGGGTATTTTGGCTTCCTCAACGGGAGCTAGGAAATCAATTTCTATGATTTTAATTTTAGAACGGGTCTGTTGATCAATGGAAAGGCGTTCGGCATCCCGGACCGTACAGACTACTTCGTGATTTAAATCCAACAGCATTGGCAATAATCGCATCCCTATATATCCGTTGGCACCGGTGACAAGAATTTTCATACTACAAATCTTCTATTGAGGTAGGGGCATTGTCAGCTTTATGATCCAATAATCTTTTGAAAAATTTTTGAATGGCCTTGGTGTCAGATTTTACCTTGATGAAGTAATGGTCCCTATAAACAGAATAAACCGCAAAGTCACCTTTGTAAATGGTGAGTTTATAATAGGGGATCACCAAGGCGTAGGTTTCTAACAGTGAGCGGAACCGAACGATGATTCCCTTGGGCCTAATTTCAATATTACAGCTGTCCAGATTATTATCCAATAACAAAAGATTGCGTATTTCCGCACTGGCTTCCGTAATGAACAATTTTGGAGAACCAATACCTCCCATGGCCCAACGCTCTTTGAGTTTAAAGGGTTTACCCACTTCAGCATCCACTTTTCGGGTGATTTCTTTATTGTTATAGGAAATATTTACGAGCATGCCCTGTCTTTTTCATTCGCATTTCTAAAGTTAATCAAAATGTAACCGATTCAAGGAGTGGTTTCGCAATTAAAGCACAAAAATTATGTAGTTTTGCTGCCTTAAATGCCCAGTATCGATGAATATCCAAGAAGTTATCACGGCGAAAGTAAAAGAAGCGGTAGTATCTATATACGAAGTTACACTCCCTTCGATAGAATTTCAACCCACGCGAAAGGACTTTGAAGGGGATATTACCGTGGTTGTTTTTCCCATGCTAAGGCACATTAAGGGAAATCCGCAACAGATCGGGGAACAGATCGGTGCTTTCTTACAAGAAAAGTTGGCCGAGGTATCGCACTTTAACGTGGTCAAAGGTTTTTTGAACCTTGTTATAAATGATGGCTTTTACCTTGATTTTTTCAATGAAATCATGGATGTTTCGGATTACGGTTTCGCCATTGGAGTGGACAAAAGTGCCATCATGGTAGAATATTCCTCTCCCAACACCAATAAACCTTTGCATTTGGGCCACATTCGGAACAATTTATTGGGATACTCCGTCGCGGAGATTTTAAAGGCCTCGGGCAAAAAGGTATACAAGACCCAAATTATTAATGATCGGGGTATTCATATTTGCAAAAGTATGTTGGCCTATGAAAGGTTTGGCCATGGGGAAGCACCGTCCGAGTCGTTAAAGGGGGATAAATTGGTAGGGAATTATTACGTTGCCTTTGATAAGGCGTATAAAGAAGAAATTGCACTGATGGTTTCCAAGGGTGCAGCACAAAAGGAAGCTGAAAAAACAGCTCCTATCCTTTTGGAAGCTCAAGAAATGCTCCGTAAATGGGAAGCGGGGGATAAAGAAGTGGTTGCCCTTTGGAAAAAAATGAACGCTTGGGTGTACGATGGTTTTGAGGTTACCTATAAGAACTTGGGGGTAGATTTTGATAAATTCTACTATGAAAGTGATACATATCTATTAGGCAAGGATGTAGTGGCCGATGGTTTAAAAAAAGGTGTTTTCTACAAAAAGAAGGATGGTAGTGTTTGGATCGATCTTACGGACGAAGGACTGGACGAGAAAATAGTGCTCAGGGCCGATGGAACCGCGGTGTATATGACCCAGGACATTGGTACGGCCATACAGCGGGTAACGGACTATCCGGATATAGGGGGCATGGTATACACCGTTGGTAATGAACAGGATTATCACTTCAAGGTCCTCTTCCTGATTTTGAAAAAGTTGGGCTTTGCTTGGGCAGAAAGCCTATATCATCTGAGTTATGGCATGGTAGATTTGCCCAGTGGCAAGATGAAGAGTAGGGAAGGAACCGTGGTGGATGCCGATGATTTAATGGTAGATATGACCCGCACAGCGGAAAAGATCTCCAAGGAATTGGGAAAATTGGAAGAGTACACGGAATCGGAAAAACAACAACTATATCGTATGATAGGGCTGGGGGCCTTAAAGTACTATATCCTTAAGGTAGATCCCAAAAAACGAATCCTGTTTGATCCGGACGAGTCGGTAGACTTTCAGGGGAATACCGGGCCGTTTATCCAATACACCTATGCAAGGATACAGTCTATTTTAAGAAAAGCGGATTTTGATCATTCCAAAGCTATTGGCTTACATACCATTGGTGAATCCTTGCACCCAAAGGAAAAAGAGTTGTTAAAACAGATACAATTGTTTCCGGAAACCGTTCAATTGGCGGCTGAAAATTATAGCCCGGCCTTGATTGCCAACTATACCTATGATCTGGTGAAGGAGTTTAATTCTTTCTATCAACAAGTATCCATTCTTGGCGAATCCAATGAAGAAAGGAAGGTGCTTAGGGTACAATTGTCCAAGAAGGTGGGAGAGGTTATCCGATCGGCCTTCAAGTTATTGGGTATTGAGGTTCCCGAGCGAATGTAAAAAAGAAAAGACCGTTCGGGGGAGAACGATCTTTTCGATCCTATTAACTAAATAAAAGCCAGAGCTTACGATAAGCTAAGTAACTTTCTTAATCGGTAGCCGATGCATTAACGGCCAAATTATAGACTACAAGTCCAAAACCTATTTTGTTTATGGCATCTCCAATGTTATAGATGACGTCAAGATCCAAACCGCCAAAAACGCCTTCGTACCATCCTGGTGTACCGGCCATATAACCGATGGGATAAATAGCCCAACCTACTAGCACAAACCAGCATAAAGTTTTGTGTGCGCTGAGTACTGCCCCACCTGCATCCTGTGCAAGTTTCTTGGCACCGCCCAACCAAATTTCATAGACGATGATAAAATAGGCAATACCGGAAATTAGACCCCAAATTTGGGCCTGGTCCCTATATACCGCTTCTCCAAGGTACCCGGTAACGAGCATAACCACGGATAGTACGATAAGCTTCCACATGAGCGATTTTTTTGCTCCCGCGACTTTAAGGATCAAATAAAATTCAACACACATCAAGGGTACGGTCAATATCCAATCTACATATCTGAAGAAAGTAGGGGACTCGGAAAAGTCGGCCCAATAATCACGCATGTACCAATAGTGTACTGCGGCTATAAATGTAATTAATCCTGAAACTAGGATAGAAGTTCTCCATTTCCTGTCAAAACTGTTCATTGAAAGGAAAAAGAAGGCAGAAGCTGCCATCATGGCCATACATCCTACAAAGAATGTAAAACCTACATAATCATTGGTCGCGAGTTTCGCAACCAATGGAACTGATGATAAAAAATTTTCCATAAAAATTAGCGTTAATTAATTTTGTTTAAGTAAATTTAATAAAAACTAAACAATAATTGTTTAATTATTTTACTATTTTTTTGAACAAAATGAAAAAAAGTGATGCCATTTTTATCAAATTGAACAGTTTCATTCTGGTTTTCACCTTTTTCTTCCTTTGGATATCGGTATATTTTGAGGACCGTGTGGAGGATGTTTTTGCTTATATCTTAATTTTTTCTTTTGGAATACTACATGGTGCCAATGACTTAAAATTATTGCAATCCGCAGGTGGCCATTCCCAAAAAACCGGCAATCTTTTGAGGATGACCCTCTATTACGTACTATTTGTATTGGGTAGTGCGGCTTTGTTTTATTTTTTTCCCCTTGTGGCACTGCTGTGGTTCGTCATCTTCAGCGCTTATCATTTTGGGGAACAACATTGGGTCAATAAAGTAAAACAACAGACCGCATTGGAGAAAACTTTTTTCACGGTTTATGGACTCTATATTCTATTATCACTTTTTTTAGCGCATCATGCAGAAGTCTCGGATATCATTGATAACATAACCGGGTTTTGGCCATCCGTGGATTTTTATACTTATCCCTTGTACGTAAGTATATTTGTTTTTGTTTTGATTTATGGTATTTTAATTCAACAAAAAAAGATCGATTCTAAAATTGCGCAGGAGTTATTCTTTCTTCTGGTATTCTATATCGTATTCAATACCGCTTCATTGATATGGGCATTTGCCATTTATTTTATTCTATGGCATTCCCTTCCTTCCTTGGCAGATCAAATGAAGTATCTTTATGGCAGCATATCCAAAAGAAGTTTTTTAAAATACCTTAAATCATCTTCTATCTATTGGGGGATATCCGTGCTGGGATTGGCACTGTTGTTTTTAATTTTTAAGGATAGTGGCAAAACCACCCTGCTGGCTTTTTTCTTTTCTTTTCTGGCCGCAATAACCTTTCCCCATGTATTGGTTATCTCAAAATTGAATAGGCGCTAGAACCAAACCCTAAAACTAAAATTTGGGGTAATCCCCAAAGAAATGTTCTCCACGGTCTCCAGTTGATCTTCATCATTGATCCTATAATAGGTATTTAAAATGTTCTTACGGTTCAACAAGTTTAAAACTGATGCCCCAACGGAAGCCTTTATTTTGGGAGTTAGTTCAAAATCATAAATAGCCGAGGCATCCGCCCTAATATAATCGGGTAACCTGGCATCGTTGGTTTCCTTATAATTAATGGATAGGGGAAACGTAGTTGTGTTAATGGCATTATCACCCTCCAAGGGTTCCGTAAAAGGCCTTCCGGTCCTATAATTTAATCCAATGCCCAATTTTAGGTTATTTCGAATATAGGTGCCGGCAAATGTAAGGGTGTGCCTAATATCCAAATTGTTGGGAAAGGTATTGGGAACTATAGCATTAAAAGTATAATCATTTTTATTGTAGGTATAGCTTAACCACGTGCTAAAGTCGGGCGTTTTCTTATTGATGAGGAATTCCAAACCCTTGACCACATAACTGCCAATTTCATCATTAAATTGATCTTGGTTCTCAAAACCTTGCGTTAGAATGTTTATACCGTCTACCTCTTTATAAAAACCCTCCAATCCAACATATAGATTATCGCGATTATAGCTTAAGCCCAAAGAGGCTTGTTTACTTTCCGTAATCGGTAAATTGGGGGTGCCCAGCGGACCATTTCCCTTATTGGATAGAAACCATCTACGCTTTTCAATGCCCAGGAAGTTTTGCTCCAAATCGATAACTTGATTGGTGGTCTGACTTTTAAATTCCCCCAAAAACTCCGCCCTCAGGTGCTCGGTAATGGAATAATTGATATTCACCCGTGGTTCCCATATAAAATCATTAAAAGTACCTAGGTTTTCAATATAATTAAGCCGGGCCCCGATCCTTGTCCTGAGCTTTTCATTGTCCGATGTGTACCCTATTTCCGAAAATAAGGAATGGGTCCGTATCACTCCTTTTATATCACTGTTAAAACTCGGTTGGGTCACATCCGTGGAATTGGTAATCCCGGTTTCTACCAGTTGATAGCCATTGTTCCACTTGAACCTATCGTTAAATCCATAGCTCGTTTTTAACTTTAATGCAGTTTCTTTCACCTCGTTGTTCTGTACAAGTTGTTGTGTAGCATCGGGAAAGATACTTAGGGCGTCCAGATTGTATTGGGTGAAATAAATGTTGAAGAAAGTAGAAAAATTGCCGGTCCAGTTACTTTCCAAACTACCTCCAAAAGATAAATTGGTCTGGTTTAATTGACTACTACTGGTTCTACCGCTAAAAACCGCGGTTTCGATGTAGTCCAGATCGTTGTTGATATTGATTAGGCTGAGCCTGACTTTTTGATCGTCATTGATATCATATAATAGTTTTCCTGTGAAGTCATAGAAAAAAAAGCTTTCGTCCCTTAGGATATCAATATCAGTGGATTGGTTGTTGACGGTAACTTCCGTATCTTGAAAAACCCTGTCAAAAAACTGGTCGAAGGTCGGCGTATTCAAAAAATCCGTACCTGAACGTCGACCGGAAAATTGGAAGGCCAATTTGTCCGAAACCGGTATTTGTCCATATAGATCCGCACTGATCAAATTAAATCCGGCACCACCAAAAAAAACGTCGTCGATCTCATTCTTGGTCTCTAAACTAATTACACTGCTAACACCATCGCCGTACTGGGCGCTGGTGCCATTTTTAATAATGGTCACCTTGTCCGTTAAATAAGGATTAAATGCAGAGATCAATCCAAAAAAATGACCGGATTGGTACATTTTTATACCATCCCATAAAATAAGGTTTTGGTCATTGGTACCTCCTCTAACATTAATATCGGATACCGTTTCATCAATACTTTTAATACCGGGAAGTGCCTGCACGGTTTGCAGTACATCCGGTTCAATAAGTCCAGGTAATATACCAAACTCTTCGGTGTCTAATTGGATACTGGCATCTTCTTGTTTGGAAAGCCCGGTGGTCAGAAATTTAAACAGAATCACTTCATCCAGTTCTTGAAATTTCTGGGCAAGAACAAGTGGGGTACAAGGACTGCGCCCCAGTAATTCGTTTGCCTTGACAAATTTTGTTTTATATCCCAAATAACGTATCCCTATAATGGCCTCGCTAGGAATATTTTCCAATGAAAACTCCCCGTTTTGATCCGTAATGATGGCCATATCGCTTCCCAATACTTTTACGGTGGCCCCACTAATGGTGTTTTTGGCAAAGTTGTCCAATACACGGGCACAGATATCCACTGTTGTACTTCTAGAGAGCGTATAATAGCGGTCATTGAGTTTTTCAATCCGTATTTGCGTCTGTTCTTGGATATCCGCTAAAATTTCTGATAAAACCTTGGTTTTGGGCACATTGATCTGAACCGTATTGATATCGTCATCTATATAGGAAAATTTTACATCGAAGGTGTTTTCCAGTTCCAGGATATATGAAATAAGACTTTTAGGGGAAGATAAAACGTCCTGAGCCATACCCAAACGAATGGGCAACAGGAAAACAAAACAAAAGATAATAGCTTGTCTAGGGTGCGTTTTCGGCATAGAATAGCACTTTATTACCCTCTAATTTAAACTTTATTTGAGAGGGAGCACTAATACTACGTAACGCCAGATCCATGTTTGTGTTGCTGAAAGAACCCGTAAACAATTGATCAATGTCAATGTTTTTGGTTGCTACCTTTACATTGTACTGTCTTTGAAACTCGTTCAATACAAAAGTTAAGGGAATACTTTTAAAAGTACTTTCATTGTTCATCCAAGTAGGTTCAGCAGTATTTGGGATATCCGCCTCTATAATTTTGCCATTTATGGCCATGAAAGAAGTTCCGGCAGGAAGTTTAACAGTGGTCGTATTAAAAGTGACACTTACCAAGCCTTCAAAACAGGTGACCTCAAAAAAACCTTTTCTGTTTTCCACATTAAACTGTGTGCCAAGAACAGTGACCACACCATCTTCCGTGGAGACCGTAAACTTCTTGCCTTTGGCTACCTTAAAAAAGGCCTCTCCTTCCAAGGATACATTTCTTTCCTTCGCCCAATTTCTTTCGCTATAGGAGATTTCGGAACCTGCATTCAGTATAATTTCCGAATGGTCCGGTAATGTTACTTCCTCCCTTTGAGCATATTGGGCGGTTATATGTTCATCCAGAGAATTTAGGTAGAAGTAAGAAACCGCAAAAATGATGGCTATTGCCGCCGCCACT
>JBCBZE010000103.1:0-9978 GCA_039815505.1 Bacteroidota bacterium
ATGGGTATGGTATCCAAGGAATTGGCTGGGCAAGCGGATGGAAAAACTATTTCCGCCATTGTAAAAAATAAATTATCTTAGCGCCCTCTTTAGAGACTGGTAAAGGAAGGGAATAGAGTAAGAAATGGCCGCGTGGCGCAACTGAATAGCGCATCAGATTTCGGCTCTGAGGGTTGGGGGTTTGAATCCCTCCGCGGTCACGAATAAATAAAAAAAGCAAGCAAAATATAAAGCTTGCTTTTTTATTTTACGTCTTTTTTTATTTTCAAAGCGGAGCTTTTTAGGGAAAGACGCAGCCAATCCCCTTTATTTTCAAAGCGGAGCTTTATAGGGAGGGAACAGGCGAAATTATGGCATTAGAGGGTATTCCGTTATTTTAATTTTTCTTTAAATTCCGCTGTCCTTTTTATTTGTTCATCAAGATTCCATTCTATGGGAAATTTCCTGTTCTTTAGAAATTCGGCCATAGGTTCAAGTCCAATACCCAATCGTCTTTCATCCACGTTTTCAGGATCCATGATCGGCCAAACATTGAAACTTTTGGTTTCAGGGTAATATTTTATTTGTCCTCCATAGATTTGAAGCTCGCCCTGATCCGTAGCTATTCTGTCCTCTGCCCTTGCCAACAATCCTGGACGTAATTCATTTTCCTTGACCGCCTTTCTCATCATAGGAAGATATTTAAGACGTATTTCAATGCCCGAATGTTGGATTACATTACAGATTGTTAAACTACCTTGCTCCCCAATGATGTTTTCTCCCGGCCATCCTTGGTTCTCAAGAATTTTCAGTATTTTTTTCTCATTGATCTTATGGTTTTCATAAACAATTTCTTCTTGTTTTTTGAATTCTAGCGATTCCGCCCCGTAAACCCTCATCAAAGAATCCCTTAAGCGTATGGGTTCCTGTTCTGTTCTCCATATCGTGTCCAATGCCATTATTAATCTTTCTTTGTTTTGGGGTGTGTTCATGGAATTTTCCTGTTTGCGCTTATTTGAACAGGCCATTCCTAAAAGGACTAAAATGACTATTATAAGTCTCAACATCGATTTTTGACTCGTTATTTGTTTCATAAATAGTACCAAAAATAGGTTATATATGCGATTGCCAGTTATAGCAGGGCATAATTATCGTTAATCTTCAATTACTTTTTTAATGAATTTAGTAGCATATCTTTACATCAAACTTCATAAGGTTTCCTTTTATATGTACTTTTCTTTCTATACACAATATACCTAGTAAAAATAACAGCGGTTTGAAAATTAACTCAAACCACTATTGGCTATACACATCTTAAGTTTAATTTTCTTTAAATTAATGATATAATCGGAAAGAAGAAAATACGGCGGCTAATGGCATTTGCTTTATGAAGATATACCTAATTTTGAAGAGCGTGCCCAACGAATAGCACAACTTATTAAAGAACATAGTGATTTAATTGGGAATATTCCAAAACCGCGAAAAAAGAAAACCTTATGATACCAGAACACATTAAAAATAGAAAAGGTGCACGAAGTTTAAAAGACCTTGATCCGGAAGTAATCGCATACTTAAATAAAGGTTTGATCCCGACTAAAAACTTAATGGAATGGCTGGCAACAGATCAGTTGTCGCTTTTAAAGCTTGTACTCAAGGATTTGGATAAACAAACGTGGTATACGGATTTTGAAACGGCAGTTACGGCCCAAAAGAAACCTACGGCCAATAGCAATACAAAGGTAATAGGTGAAACATTGGGCATACTTACTGCGGACAGAACGGTGTATGAGACATTAAAAGCGCATACATCAGATTTGGTACGTTGTTGGTCTTGTTGGGCGGAAAGTACACATTTCGACTCTGTTTCCGACTTGATTCATGCCATGAAACCGTATGCATCGGATGCGCATTTTGGTGTAAGGGAGGTCGTTATTTTTGCTAGTAAAGAACGAATGATCGCAGAACTGGAAACTGCCGTTGGTATATTATCAAAATGGACAAGTAATACAGATGAGAACATAAGGCGATTCGCCGTTGAGTCATTGCGCCCCGTTGGCGTATGGACCAAAAAAATACCTGCTTTTCAGGAACATCCGGAAAAAGGCATTTCACTTATTGAACCGTTAAAATCGGATGCATCAAAATATGTTCGTGATGCTGTGGGCAATTGGCTAAATGATGCAAGCAAGTCACAGCCAGATTGGGTGAAATCTATTTGTAATACATGGGAAAAGCAATCACCAACAAAGGAGACTGCTTATATTATTAAAAGGGGATTGCGAACTATTAATAAGTAAACCCTAGTTTGTTTACATTAGGGGCAAAGGCTTGGCTATGGTCCGTATGGGAATTAAAAATATATACGTTCCAATGAAGTGCTTGGTCAAAACTTTTTACGTTGTCTTTTCTTCTTTAAGGCCAAATCAATAAGAGTTGGAGGATCAAGTTTAAAGCTCCCGGATACCATCCCCTATTAATTATAGCCTCTGTGATACATGGGTCATACACGTTTTAAACGATTAACCCCATCCATGATATACGAATAGCAAAGCAACAGTGTCAAAAAAACCGTGAGCAGCAATGCTGAACCACAAATCGTTTTTACGGATATGGAAAGTAATAGCATAGATCATACCTAGAATACCCGTTATTATTTGGCCACTTATTCCTTGATAGGCGTGTATCCATCCAAAAATAAATCCAAATAGTAGAATGTTAATAACAAGACTCATTTTACTGGAACCAAAGAACTTGGTAAACTGTCTCATTAAATATCCCCTAAATACAATTTCTTCACCGAACGCTGCAGATATCCACACAAAAACAAGTAAACCCATTATGGCAGGCAAGTTCCCGATAAAGGTTTCGAAGAAAGAAAAGTCCATAGGTTGTCCCGTAAGGTAAGTAACACTTGGCACCATAATGTAGAAGTAAAACAGAAAAAGAACTGTGCCAAAAATTGGTGCCTTTACTAATAGGTTTTTTACATTTATGCCGTTACGTTGAAAGCCTAAAGACTTAAAACAATCTTTTTTATACTCTATGGCACTTGCGATCAATAGTAACAAAGCTGCTACAATTATTTGAAAATATCCGGATAGATATAAAATACAGCAAAGAATAATGGCAATTACAGGTGTTAATTTTGTGGTTAAAAAGGTCTTGTTCATTTTTTTATCGTTTTTAATTTTAAACGAAGTAAAAACGATAAAGCCAGATAATCAGCGATATACATTTCATTTTTACCGAATGGTATCAAAATAATAGCTGAATAATCATCACATGTTAAAGCTTACCTTTAAACCAGTTCATGAATTCTTGTTTTTTATACCTACTGATAATTATTTGAAATGCTTTTTTGTCAGAAATTTTAGGTTTAAGGACTACGGATAGTTTTCCGTTTTCAATGGACTTCACTTGTTCAATGGAACGAGCATGAAGAATGGTTTGTCTATTTGCCCTAAAAAAACTTTGCTCACTTACTTCACTTTCAACCTCATTTAGCGTAAAATCCGTAACAATTGAAGTTCCATCGGTTTTTATAATGTATACTATTTTGTTTTCACTATACATAAAAGCAATTTCGGTATAGTTGATCATGGTTATTTTACCACCTTGCTGTACTTTAAGTTTTCCATATAGGGACGCTAGTTTGTGAAGTTTGTAAATGTCTTTTGAGAATAAAACAGCGATTCCAATTGTACTCAAAAGCAGTGAGATGGAGAGACTTATTAAAAAAAAGTATAAATTATAATTTCCAATTAGTCCCTGTATAACCAGATAAACCGGAATATATGCAATGGAAATATACCCTAAGGTTGAAAATAGAAAGCGTAAAAGTAGTTGCGTATTTATTTTTTTAACGAAGTATTTCCTTTTAAAATACCTAAAATTAAAGTTACCGATAACGATTACTATACTTCCTATCAAAATTGAAACTAGAATGGAGAACCAAGGGAAGCTATAAGAGTCATTTAATGGAAAACTTTTTGGATTTGCGAGGTGATTAATCACTAAAGAAAGAATTACGAGGTTAAACCCGTTTCGTATCCAGAAATTTGAAAAGTTGATATGTTTTTTAAAAGAGTCAATTATTGTTTTCATAGAAAATTAAATCTATCGCCTAGGTCGTTCAGGCTTTTGTCTAACGGTTTATATATGAGCAATAACGGATTTTGTACAACTACTTTATGGGTTACAATATACTTTATTTAAATAAAAAAAACGGTTGGAGTCAGAACTCCAACCGTTATGGCTTGTACCTCCTGCGCCAAGTGATTATTTGGTTTCCATTTTTTCAGGATTCCAATAACCAATATGACTTACGATTTTGCCTTTTTCGTTAAAGGTTGTGACATTGATTCCCTCAAAAGTAGCTTCTTTGCCATCATTGGTAATGCCTTTGCCCATCCATTTGGAAGTAGCGACAAGTCCGTTAACATAGATATATTCAGGATAAAGTCCTGCGGATTTGAATGCGGACATGAAGTCTTCTCCAATTTTTATAATCTCTTTTCTACCATGGGGTGTTGGGCTACCATACGGGTCGTTTATATATGCGTTGTCCGCAAAAGTATTTGCCCAAACCATAGCGTCTCCACTCTGTGTGGCCTTAAAATAGTTGTTAGTCCATTTTAAAACTTCTCTCTCGGTTGTTTCAGGAATTTCCCCTAGAATTAGTTCTCCTTTGCCATCCTCAAAAAATCCGTTGATAGAAGTTGCTGTCAACCATCCCCTTGCATCCTGATATTTTCCGGTTCCTCCCTTAAATTCTCCCGATACTTTTATGGTTATTTGGCTTCCATTTACCTCAAATTTTTGTGATGTATAGGATAAGAATAACAAATCGCTTTCAGGTGCAGAACCTTCGAATTCGAACATGTTGATTTTCATAGTTCCGAACAGTTCATGTTTCCCGTTGAATAGAACTCGGTTCGCTGTTGCCCCATTAATGTGTGTATTGCCTTTTTTTCCGTTTTCGAATTCCCAATGCCAAGCACCTGTTAGTTGTCCTGCTTGGGCGAAAACAAATGGTTCGTTGTTTTGAATGGAATAACCCTCTGCGAATTGATATCCTCCAATTACTTTGAATTTTAATGTTTCTTGTGCTTTCATCACTGTAAATGTTATTAGTGTTACGAATAGAATAATGCCTTTTTTCATCTTGTTTAATTTTGTTGATGTAAAAGTATTTCAGTAAATCCAGTCTGGATATAACAAAAGATGGAAGCAATGTCCTATTTCTCGGATTGCTGTTCTTTCCGAAAATTAACAGGCGTTTTTAGCGTATGTTTTTTGAAGAATTTACCAAAATGCGAAGGCGAAGCAAAGTTTAAGGTATAAGCAATTTGCTTAATGTCTTCATTACCGTATTTTAAGAGATTCTTTGCCTCTAGAAGCAGCCTTTGGTTGATATGGTGCAAAGCATTTTTTCCTGTGGAAGATTTAATGGTATCGCTTAAGTGGTTTGGCGTAACGTTTAGTAATGTTGCATACTCTTTAATGCTCCTTTTTGATAGATAATAATTATTGATTAAATTCTGATACTTCACGAAAAGCATTTGGTTTTTTGGCAGTTCATCAATGACCTTCTCCCTCTTTTGATATACATTAAGGCATTTAAAAAGCACTACCTGTAAATAATGCTTCAGAATCTCATTGGAAAACGAATTTCTTGGTAGATGATATTCAGTATAAAATTCTTCGAAAATATCGATTATGCTCTGATTTTCTTCTTTATCAATGGGGATTACATTCAATTTGTCAAGTTCAAAGAACAAAAATTTTAGTTGAAATTCACCAGGTTTTAACGATAGATAGTCTTGTTTGAAATTAAGGATATAACCATCAATATTTTCATCCCTGACCCAAGAATATATATGATTTGGGGAAATAAAATAGAGAACACTATTTACATCATTTACTGTATGATGGTTTATGTTCAATCGAGAATTTCCAAATCCTTTAATGAACGATACCTGATGAAAATCCTTTGTATGTGGCCGAATAGATTTTATGGAATCTTTAGTGAACTCCGAAAATCTGTAGATGTGAAGATTTGGGTTTGATGTTCGTACCGGCACATTGATATGCTTGTACAGATCATTCATTTCTCTAAAATTAAGTACGTTTTGGGTATTTCCCATCAATAAATTTTAGAGGGCCTGTTCAATTCCTTGATATTCGCCACGTCTATTCGTAACTGGTACCAATCTTCCAATTGTACAACGGTACCGGTCAACAAAGAAGGTTTACCAACAAAGGGCAAAATTTCCTTATGGATAGGGTTTCCTCCTTTGTCCGTAATTAAATAATATTCGGAGATATTATTGGTATCGGTGGTGGCCAATACCGGAGGTATTCCCCCAGAAATACAGAGTACGGCACAACTTCTATGTATTTTCCCTTTTCCGGGTTTCATCACTCCAAAATAACATTTGGGGTCTATGATTTCCCCGGTAAGTTCCATTTGCGCTACTACCGTTTCCAATTTCGGCAATCTGTCCGTATGAGCTTTTTCTGTAAGCGTAATCTTTTCATCATTGGTGATTTGCAACAAGGTCTTTCCATTATAATAAATGAGATTGCCTTCTATGCTGAGCGTACTTCCCGAAAGCTGGTCTACTTCATCATGTATTTTTTTTAAATAAGGATTGGCGCCATATTTTCCAAAACCCAGTAATACCACATTTTTAAATGCATCTGGTCCTGTTTTCACTTTTAGCATGGGATAGGGCATTTCATGATAAACCCCTGTTATTTTGGTTTCGGTATCAAAATCAAATGCACTGTTTACCGCCTTGTTCTGCGTAAGACCAAAGATGGCGGCGACCGCAATAAGAAGTAATATGGAACACCATACAAAACGTTTTAAGGTCTGTTTTGTTTTTGGGGCCACTTGATTTACATAGCCTATATAAAAATCATCATTTTTTTTCATCTTCCGTACATTTAAAAAGTGGCAGGTTCTACAGCGGTACCTTCAGGAAGACCCTTGGGGTCTACATAAATTTTATCTGCTATTGTCTTTAAGCGATAGGTTGCGATTTTTTCTGTAAAAGGCGGTGGAGATTGTCCATTATGGGGTAAGTATTGATAGCCGTGCCATGGACAGGTAACACAGCCATCTACCACCTTACCTTCCCCCAAGGGTCCACCTTGGTGCTTACAGACATTGGAAATTGCGGACAGTTTACCGTCATATTTGAACAAGGCGACACGTTCTTTGTCCACTATAAATATCTTTGCACGATCCTCCGGTATTTCTTCTAGGGAACAGACATATTCCCATCCTTCTTCAATAATTTTCGCTTTTTGCTTGTCCACTTTGGTTTCTTTGATACCAGTGGCCAAGTGAAGTGAAGCAATACCGATAAAACCGAGGCTAAGGATACCAATGGACCAAAAAGAAGGCTGTTGTTGTAATGCCCCCAAAAATACATGCAGTAAAACCAGGGCATAGGCAAAATAAACCATCATATGCAGTCTTTTCCATATTTTGGGCGATAGGTTCTTTAGCCAGAAATCATGACTTGTGGCCGCCATTAGAAATAAGATGATCAATGCAAAAAAACCTAAGACCTGAAATGGGAAATTTATCAAGGAACCATAATCCATATTGGAAGTGAACAAGGCATAAAAAGCGTTCACATTCCCCAAAGTGTGAAACTGGATAATGGAAAACGCCCCATGCACAAATGCCGCTAAAAACATGCTTACGCCCAAATGTCGGCGATTATACAGTAGTGGTAGAAAATTGGGGTGTAATCTTGCCAAGGGTCCAATGGCCAAAATAATGTGTAACAAAGCAATGGAAAGCGTTCCAAAAGCTCTTATAATAAGGGTTTCCGCTGTCGATTCGGGGTTAAGGGCAATGGTAATCCCTACAAAACCAGATAAATAGATGAGCATACCAATGGCAATCCATTTATCATATGTTTTTTTATGCGTATTCCAAAGTACAGGTCTATAATCTAATCCCATTGTAATGCTACGTTGGTTATTTCTTCTTTTTTTATTTCGTCATATATCTGTAGGCCTTCTATGGCCCCTTTGATCTTGAAATGATACACACCTTTTTTATCAAGCTCTCCCAGGTACATTCCCTTTGCTCCTTTTGAAGATATCGCGTATACACTGGCTGCCGGGCTTGGTAACGATTTTTTTAAAAATACCAGTAGCTGGTGATCTACACTTTTTTTGTCTTTGTATATCGTGAATAGGTCATTTTCCAGGACCAGTTCCTTTTTGTCCCCACTATTCTTTACGGACATACCGTTATCATTAAGGCCCTGTTCCCTAATGCCCAAAACAGATAACACCACTAAAATTGGAATGGTCATAGCTAATATCAACCATAGTATTTTGTGGGTTTTTCTAAGATCCGATGTCATAATTTAGACTTTGATTTAGTAATGATTTTTAGCAATAACACCGGCCACAGACCCATGGCCCCGGGAAGTAATAATAAACGCACCGTCCATTTGCTCTCAGCAATAAGTTCGTCTATCTGAAAAGCCCCCTTAAAAAAGAAATAAATAGCGAAAAAGAGACCTATGCCCACATAAATTCCCAGTGTCATCAGAAAGATGGTAATGATAGTTTCCATAGTTAAATTAGGTTAACGTCCGTGATGATTTCCAAAAGGCCGGGATTTGGTTGTTCAAACAATTCTTGCATCGCCGCTTCCAATTCACTCTCCTTCGTAACTCGCCTGCCCCAGGCACCACAAGATACTGCATATTCGGCAAAATTAGGGTTGGACAATGACGTCTGCCATACATCAAACTCCCCTGCACGTTGTTCCTTGGAAATTTTTCCCAATTCATGATTATTCAGTATAATTAGTTTTATGGGCATTTGGTATTTAACCAAAGTCGTTATTTCAGCTAAGTACTGACATAGTCCCCCGTCTCCGGCAACTGCCACTATAGGTCTTTTGTCACCGACCGCCGTCCACGCTCCGATGGCTGCCGGAAGTGCAAAGCCAATAGACCCTAGATAACCCGACATCAAGAAATCCTGTTGATCAGGTTCAAAATAACGCCCAAAGGAATAGGCATTGTTTCCCACATCGGCGCACATCACGGCATTTTTAGGGGTAAACTTGTTCATTGCCTCAAAAACAGCAATAGAACTTAGCCCTTTTTCAGAGGTTTCCGTCAAACGTTTGGCTTTCTCAGCTTTCCAAATGGCCCATCGTTCCGCTATTTCCGCTTTTTGATCCAAGGAACTTGTTTTTCCATCCAGCTCGGAGTTAAAAATTTCCAAAGTTCTTGAAATCTCGCCCCAAACGGCAACATCTACCTCATGGAACTTACTTAGGGCCAGAGGGTCAAAATCTATTTGAATCGTGGGCTTTTTTGGTGTTATTCCTGTATGGTTGGAGAAAGATGCCCCAAAGACGATCAATAGATCCGCTTCGTTCATGAACCAAGAAGCAATGGGCGTTCCGCTTCTACCCAAAACACCACATCCTAAAGGATGACTATCCGAAATAAGCCCTTTTCCCTTAAAGGTAGTTACCACGGCGGCATTTAGACGTTCCGCAAACGCAACGATACGCTCTTTATGTGCCCTGGCCCCATGTCCCATAATAATGGTAGGCCGTTTAGCATTTTTAATGAGCGCAATAGCTTTTTCCGCCATTGCCTTGGGAGGGGCAATTTCCATAGCTGTGATCCTATTGGTCGGGTGCTGCGCATTTTCATTCGGTTTTGCGGGAAGTTCCTGTATCTCATCGGGAAAAGTGAGATGGGAAACATCCCGTTTTAAAATAGCGTGTTTAACCGCCAATGACATTAGTTCGGCATGTTTGCTGTCCCCTTGTACCCTTTGATTGAACTCGGCGACCGAATTAAAAGCTTGCACCAAGTCTACTTCCTGAAAGTTTCCTGTACCCACAACCTGCGTAGCCACTTGTCCCGTAAGCGCCAGAAAAGGAGCTCTATCCACTTTAGCATCCCACATGCCCGTATATAAATTGGTGGCCCCTGGACC
>JBCBZE010000408.1:0-2376 GCA_039815505.1 Bacteroidota bacterium
GTACCTATCCGAACAAAGTCCCCACTACATCCTCTATTTTAGATGCCAGTTGAATTTCGATTTTCGTATTTTTTAAGGTGATTTTATTGTTCTTAGAGGCAAAAATGGTAGTGAAACCAAGTTTTTCCGCTTCCAAAATACGTTGGTCTATGCGTTGAACAGGTCTTATTTCCCCGGCTAGCCCAACTTCAGCGGCAAAACATATTCCTTTTTCGATAGGAATATCAGAATTACTGGAAAGGATAGCCGATATGACGGCCAAATCTATAGCGGGATCGTCTACGGAAATACCACCGGTAATATTTAAGAAAACGTCTTTTGCGCCTAACTTAAAACCTGCTCGTTTTTCCAGTACGGCCAACAACATATTTAATCGTTTTGCATTATACCCTGTAGTAGATCGTTGAGGTGTTCCATATACCGCAGTGCTTACTAAAGCTTGTATTTCTATCATCAATGGTCGCATACCTTCAACTGTGGCCGCTATGGCGGTTCCGCTTAGCGCCGCGTCGTTTTTGGAAATTAATACTTCGGAAGGATTACTCACTTCGCGAAGTCCATTGCCCAACATTTCATAGATACCTAATTCGGCTGTGGACCCGAACCTGTTCTTTAAGCCCCGTAAAATCCTATACACATAATTTCTATCTCCTTCAAATTGCAGTACGGTATCTACCATATGCTCCAGGATTTTAGGTCCGGCAATGGAGCCATCTTTTGTAATATGACCTATTAGGACCACTGGCGTATTGGTTTCTTTGGCAAATTTAGTAAGTTCTGCAGTGCATTCCCGAATTTGGGAAATACTTCCGGCAGCCGATTCAATATAATCTGAATGCAGGGTTTGAATGGAATCTATTACGACAATATCCGGTTCAACAACATCAATTTGTTGAAAGATATTTTGCGTCTTGGTTTCCGTAAGTATAAAACAGGTGTCGCTATTGGGGTGGATGCGATCCGCTCTCATCTTAATCTGTTTTTGACTTTCTTCACCAGAAACATACAAGGTTTTATAGGGAAGTTTTAATGCAATTTGTAGTAGCAGTGTGCTCTTTCCAATTCCAGGTTCCCCTCCTAAAAGTACTAAAGAACCAGGGACCAATCCACCACCTAAAACCCTATTGAATTCTTGGTCATGGATATTTAGTCGTAGTTCTCTTTCCGTACTTATTTCATTGATTGGTAGAGATTTTACTATTTTTCTGGAACTTACCGAACTACTTTTCCATGCTCTCTTTTCTTCTTTTTGGATGACTTCCTCCACAACCGTGTTCCACGCTTTGCAAGCAGAACATTGCCCTACCCATTTTGCATATTGGGTGCCACAATTTTGACAAAAAAAAGTTGTTTTTGTTTTAGCCATAAAACCTTTTGGTTTTGGCTAAAGATAAAATAAAGTTTAACATGTTTCGGGAATAATGTTGTAGAAAAATTCCCGGAAAATAAAGTTTTTAATGGTCCTTTTTCGGTATTCAAGAAAGGCATATGTGAATACTGTAATACCAGCAATCAGTGCTATTCCATTATACCAGATCAAAAATTCCGTTTTAAGGCAAAATAGAGAAGTAAGCAACCCGACAATAGATAGGTGTTTATTTTTTTGCCCATTGTAGGACCACTAAAAAATGGTGTGGTATAAAATTCTTAATAACCAAAGTCAGCTTTGAGCGCATCTATTTTCTCCAACGCCATTTCTTTGGTTAGGAAGTCTATTTCAGCCATTCCAAATGCTTTTTCAAAAGTTCGCAATGCTTTTTTTGTCTCGCCAATTTCCTCATAATACTCTCCTTCAAAGTAGAAACCAAGCATAGTATCCGGAAATTCTCTTTTACAAAGATCGGATAACGGTTTTAAGGATTCAAAATCATCTTTCTTTCTAGAACCTGCATAGATGGCCATTATATCGTTAAGTTCAACAGCCTTTTTAAATCCGAACAAGTCTTCTATAGTAGCGTATTTATCTTCCAAATACTTGTAAACGGGCTCATCCGAAGTCAATAACTTTTGCTTGTACTCATCTGGGGTTATAGGTTTAAACATATCAAAAGTTCTATCCCATGCCTTTCCAAGACCATAAGTGACCACCGATACTTCATTGGCATCGGCATATTCATCAAAATAATAGTTCAATGTCTCTTTGTCCAAGCTTTTAATGGCACGGTCCATCTGTAAGGTTGTATTACGAGTATTGTCCCTATTACCACCAACAATTAAGTGATAGAAGATTTGTTGGTTCAAGGCGTTTAGCCGAGCAGGCACCCTACTTTCCATTTCGGGAGCCAGTAAGGGGGAAATATTTATATAGGCATTAAAAAGAGACCTTTCCTTAAACAGAAAATAGTTGCTGAAATTTGCTGTAATGTCATACCCAAC
>JBCBZE010000260.1:0-5107 GCA_039815505.1 Bacteroidota bacterium
ATGCACTTTTAGATGCCATAAATAAACATCAAAACACGGATTTATACCTTATCAGTGGTCGTGACAAGGATACCTTTACCCGTTGGTTCTTACATAAAGGCTATCATATGATCGTAGAACATGGGGTATGGATTTCACAGGCCGGGAGTGAATTTGAACTTTTGGAAAAAGTAAAAAACGACTGGATGGAAAAAATTAGGCCAGTATTGGAATCCTTTGTAGATCGTACACCCGGGTCTTTTGTAGAGGAAAAAAATTATTCCCTGGCCTGGCATTATAGAAATACAGACCCTGATTTTGGAAGCAAGCGGGCAACAGAGTTGACCACCGTATTGACCAGTTTGATCGCCAACGATAATCTTAGCGTACTTTCGGGCAACAAAGTATTGGAAATAAAGAATAGTGGGGTCAACAAAGGCAGGGCCGCCATGCGCGTGCTTATAGAGGATGACTATGACTTCATATTCGCGATAGGGGACGATTGGACGGATGAATTCATGTTCCAAGAGCTTCCCAAAAGTTCGGTCACCGTAAAAGTAGGGGTTCAGAAAACGCAAGCCAGATACTATGTGGAGAATAGCACCAAGGTGCGCGAGTTACTAAAACAATTTACATAAGACATGTATATACGTCAAATTATAGTGCTCCTATTAAGCATTATTTGCTACCAAGGCCATGGTCAGGCAAATACGGAAGTGTACCTATTCAATATGAAATATAAGGACGGATTGCCCGTACTGGAGAATCCAAGAAACATTTCCAATAACGAAGGTTATGACAATCAACCATCTTTCTATAATGACCATATCGTTCTATATGCGGCCACACGGGATGGCCAAACTGATATTTTAAAGTTTAATATTTTGGAGGGGAGCACTACTACCTGGATAACGGATACGCCGGATGGCAGTGAATATTCCCCTTTGCGGATACCCAAGGAAAATGGTATTTCCGCTATTCGCTTGGATATTGATGGATTACAAAGATTGTATGAATATGATATGGTTTCCGGAGCTTCCGAAATACTTCTTGGGAATTTAAAAGTAGGGTATCATGTTTGGTACAACGAAGACATCATCGTTTCTTCGGTATTGGTGGATAATAGACTGGATTTGGTAGTTTCCAACCTAATCGATGGAACCAACATCACGCAACAAAAAAAGGTAGGGAGGTCATTGCAAAAAATTCCCAATACGGATCTGATCAGTTACATCAGTAAGGAAAACAAGATCTGGGAACTTAAATCCTTGAATCCCGTAACAGGTGCTACCAAAGTCATTACGACCATTAATGGTACAGAGGACATCTGTTGGCTTCCGGACGGTACTTTGGTTGCGGGAAAGGGAAAAGTACTCCTCAAGTTTAACCCTAAAAAAGATACCGAATGGAGTGTACTGCAAAGGTTTACCGATAAAAACATCAATGCCATTACGCGCTTGGCGGTAAACAGTCAAGGTTCGAGATTAGCTTTCGTAGCAGAGGTTTCCCCGGAAGTTATTGTTCAAAAACAATTGGATGCCTATAATAAAAGGGATATAGAAGCCTTCTTGGATACCTATACGGACGATGTAAAAGTTTTTAACTTCCCTGAAGAACTTAAATATACCGGAAAAAAGAAAATGAGGGAGAACTATGCCCCATTCTTTGAAAGTACGCCTGATCTCAACTGCGAAATAAAAAACAGAATTAGCATTGGCAACAAAGTGATAGATGAGGAGTACTTAACGATCAATGGGAGTAACTTCAGTGCGGTCGCCATTTACGAAGTGGAAAACGGAAAAATTGCCAAAGTCACTTTTGTTCGATAATTCGCCGACTTGAAACCAAAAACACATATTCTTCCCATCATCATTGTTTCCCAGTTTGCCTGTACCTCTCTTTGGTTTGCAGGAAACGCAATTGTAGGGGAACTATCGGAAAAAACAGGCTTGGGCAACGAAATTATGGGCTATGTCCTATCTTCCGTTCAATTCGGGTTTATAATAGGCACCCTGGCTTTTGCCCTATTAATGGTCGCTGATCGGTTTTCACCGTCACGTGTGTTTATGGCAAGTGCTTTTTTAGCGGCCTTATGCAATACCCTGTTGTTATGGGATACTATTTCATCCGTTGAGCTTATACTGGCCAGATTTGGCACTGGTTTTTTCTTGGCGGGCATTTATCCCGTGGGTATGAAAATAGCAGCGGATTATTATGAAAAAGGATTGGGCAAGGCCTTGGGCTATTTGGTGGGAGCTTTGGTGTTGGGCACTGCTTTCCCCTATCTAATTCGCGGTTCGGAATGGGGGCACAACTATACTGTTGTTATTAAAACCACCACTCTTTTGGCCGTTTCTGGCGGACTATTGCTTTGGTTCCTTGTTCCCAACGGTCCCTATAGAAAACGCAGCAGAAGATTGGATTTAAAAGCAGGCTTTCGTCTATTTAAAATTGTGGCCTTTAAAAAAGCGGCCTTTGGCTATTTTGGGCATATGTGGGAGCTTTACGCCTTTTGGGCCTTTACACCTGTGGCACTGAAAACGTTTAATGCCCATCATGGGTCGAACATACCGGTGGCACTTTGGACCTTTATCATTATTGCTATAGGCGGTTTTTCCTGTATTTGGGGCGGGTATGCTTCTTTGCGGAAAGGAAGCAAAAAAGTAGCGATCATAGCGCTTTCCATCTCTGGGATATGTTGTCTACTGTCCCCGGCACTATTTCAGTTACCTATTATTGTCTTTCTTGCCATCTGGTGTCTCTGGGGAATGGCCGTAATTGCGGATTCGCCCCAGTTTTCAACCTTGGTTGCGGCCAATGCCCCATCCAACCTCAAGGGAACAGGACTCACCCTGGTGAATTGCTTGGGCTTTGCCATAAGCATTGTAAGTATTCAACTCTTATCCTATGGAGCGGATAAAATAGACCCTATTTTTATTTTTATGCCCTTGACCTTAGGCCCCATTTTTGGTTTGCTTGGTCTGTCAAGAAAAGGTTCTTAACATATTTTTAGTAAATAATACTCCTATATAAATGTACATTAGAAAATTAAAAATTTAACATGAAACAATTACGCGTCCTTACTTTATTTTTGATTTCCATATCCGCATACCCTCAGACCGATTCTCGCCTATATGATATCATTGAAGCGGTTTCCGCGGAACGTATCCAAAAGGATGTGGCCACTTTGGCGAATTTTGGTACCAGACATACCTTAAGCGATACCCTTTCGCAGACCAGGGGTATCGGTGCGGCCCGGCGATGGATCAAAAAGGAATTTGAGAAAACCTCAATGGCTTGCAACAAGTGCCTAGAGGTTTTTTATCAAAAGGATTTAGTAAAGGAAGGTGCCAACCAACGCATCATAAAAGATGTATGGGTCGTAAATGTGGTGGCGATACAAAGAGGGACAAAATACCCTAACCGTTTTATCATCATGAGTGGTGATATTGATTCCAGGGTAAGTGATCCCAACAATTTTACTTCGGATGCTCCCGGTGCCAATGACAACGCCAGTGGCATGGCCGGTGCTCTGGAAGCCGCCAGGGTGCTGTCTAAATACCAATTTGAGAACAGTATTATTTATGTGGGGCTTTCCGGAGAGGAACAAGGGCTGTTCGGAGGAAAAGGTTTGGCGGCTTATGCCAAAAAAAAAGGATGGGATATCATCGGCGTCCTTAATAACGATATGATCGGGAATATTACAGGAGTAGATGGCGTAGTAAGTAATCGGGATTTCAGGATATTCTCCGAACCCGTGCCCCCCACGGAAACGGAAGACCAACGCCGCGCCAGGCGTTTCTTTGGCGGCGAGGTAGATGGTATTTCCCGGCAACTGGCACGGTATGTGCATAAAACCACTAAAACCTATATGCCAGAAATGAACCCAATGATGATCTATAGATTGGACCGGTTTGGCCGCGGGGGGCACCATCGCCCTTTTAACGATGTAGGTTTTGCAGGGATACGTATTATGGAATCGCATGAAAACTATACCCAACAACATCAGGATATCCGTACCGAGGATGGAATCGATTACGGTGATGTCCTGGAGCATGTCAATTTTGAGTATGCCAAAAAACTCACTGCCGTAAATGCCATTAGTTTGGCATCCTTGGCATGGGCACCACCAAGTCCCCTAGAGGTAAAAATAGGAGGGATAGTAGCACCTTCCGCCAAATTTCAATGGTCCAAGGTAGACGGTGCGGTGGGCTATAAAATCTATTGGCGGGATACCACTTCCCCTACTTGGGACCATAGCCGATCTGTTGGGGATATTACGGAATATACTTTGGAAGGTATTGTCATAGACAATTATTTTTTCGGAATTGCGGCTATTGGTGCTAACGGAAATGAGAGCATGGTCGTTTTTCCCAATCAAATTATACGATAAACAACATACAATGAAGAAGGTCTTTAGTTTAGGATTGGTCCTGGTATTGGGTCCTCTTGCTTTTTCCCAAAACTTCACCAAGCAAGACAGCCTGCGCGGCAGCATTACACCCGAACGGGAATGGTGGGATTTAAATTACTACAACCTTAATATTAAGGTGCAGCCCGATAAAAAATTTATAGCAGGCTATAATATTATCCGTTATGAGGTCTTAAAGGAACATGATGTCATTCAGATCGACCTGCAAGAACCCTTACAAATAGACGCTATCACCCAAGATGATGCATCCTTGGATTACACCTCCATAGGTCCGGCTCATTTTATTTATTTGAAAAAGAAACAGGTCCCCGGGGAATTCAATGAATTGTACGTTCAATATTCCGGGAAGCCCAAGGAAGCCGTAAGAGCACCATGGGACGGGGGTTTCTCTTGGAAAAAAGATAGCAATGGCAAGGATTTTGTCGCGACCTCCTGTCAAGGTTTGGGTGCCAGTGTTTGGTGGCCCAACAAAGACCATATGTACGACGAGGTGGACAGTATGCGTATTGTCATAGATGTTCCCAAGGAACTTATGGCGATAGCCAATGGAAGATTACGGGACGTTTATGCCTATGACAAGTATAGGTCCTTTGAGTGGTTTGTAGCCAACCCCATTAACAACTATGGGGTAAATGTAAATATTGGTGACTATGTATACTTTGGTGAAAAATACGAGGGCGAAAAAGGTACCTTGGA
>JBCBZE010000170.1:0-7536 GCA_039815505.1 Bacteroidota bacterium
TACAAGAGATCTGTAAAGACCGTGTTTTGCTTTGTGTTCTTTGGAATCCGATGGTCTTGTCACCCAAACTTGGGCGTCTTCTACCTTTACCGAAACCGCTGAAAACTCCTGGGTAAGCTCACCCAATTTACCTTTAACGGTAATTACATTTTCTTGTACCTCTACGGTTACTCCCTCGGGAATCGCAACTGGATTATTACCTATTCTAGACATTACCCTAACTCTTTTACTAAATTAATAGACGTAGCACAAAACTTCGCCTCCTACATTTTCTTTCTTGGCCTGCTTACTGGTCATAACTCCGTGTGAAGTAGAGACAATAGCAACTCCTAAACCGTTAAGAACCCTCGGTAAATCACCCGAGCCAGCATACTTTCGAAGACCAGGCTTACTTATACGCTGTATTTTTTTAATTACCGGTTCTTTGGTAAACTTATCATATTTCAAGGCTATTTTGATAATGCCCTGTACGGCATCTTCCTCGAATTTATAACTTAAGATATATCCTTGATCGAACAGTATCTTAGTTACTTCTTTCTTTAAATTGGAAGCAGGTATTTCTACTACCCTATGCCCCGCTCGGCTGGCATTCCTAATTCTTGTTAAATAATCTGATATAGGATCTGTAAACATTTTCTTTACCTTTTAAAGTATTACCAACTCGCTTTTTTTACCCCAGGAATCAATCCTTTATTGGCCATTTCTCTGAACATTACCCTAGAAATACCAAAAGTTCTCATGTAACCTTTAGGTCTTCCCGTTAGTTTACAACGGTTGTGCATACGAACAGGAGATGCATTCTTCGGTAGCTTCTGCAACGCCTCATAGTCACCAGCTTCTTTTAAAGCTTTTCTTTTTGCGGCATATTTGGCTACGGTCTTTGCTCTTTTGACTTCGCGGGCCTTCATTGATTCTTTAGCCATACTAATTCTTTTTAAAGGGTAGTCCTAATTCTGTTAATAATGATTTTGCTTCTTTATCGGTACCTGCGGAGGTTACAAATGTAATGTCCATACCGTTGATTCTGTTTATCTTATCTATGTTGATTTCTGGAAAGATAATCTGCTCCGTAACTCCCAAGCTATAATTTCCTCTTCCATCAAATCCGGTAGCACGTATGCCCTGAAAATCCCTAACCCTTGGCAATGCACTGGTAATAAGCCTGTCCAAGAACTCGTACATTTTTTCACCACGCAAAGTAACCTTGGCACCAATAGGCATTCCTTTTCTCAGCTTAAATGCAGCAACATCCTTTTTGGAAACGGTCGATACTGCTTTTTGACCGGTTATATTGGTCAATTCATCAACAGCATGGTCAATAAGCTTTTTATCGGCAACAGCAGCACCTACACCTCTACTAACCACTATTTTCTCCAATTTGGGTACCTGCATTACATTCTTGTAACCAAATTCATCTTTAAGGGCAACGATAACGCGCTCTTTATATTCTTGTTTTAATCTTGGAACGTACGCCATAACTAAATTACTTCATTGGATTTCTTGGAAAACCTAACTTTTTTACCATCCCTTACTTCAAACCCTACCTTTGTTGTCTCACCAGATTTTGAATCGATCAACGACAAGTTGGATATATGTAAAGGAGCTTCCTTTTTAACGATTCCGCCTTGAGGGTTTTTCGCGCTGGGCTTCTCATGTTTCGAGACCATATTGGCTCCCTCAACAATTGCCTTATTCTTTTCACGGTCTACACTCACCACCTTGCCTTCAGTACCCTTATGGTCTCCGGCAATAATCCTAACTGTATCCCCCGTCTTTATTTTTAACTTTGTCATCTCTACTATATATTAAAGTACTTCAGGTGCCAATGACACAATTTTCATAAACTGCTTATCACGAAGTTCTCGCGCAACCGGACCAAAAACACGGGTCCCCCTCATTTCTCCGGTTGGGTTTAGTAGCACGCAGGCATTATCATCAAAACGTATGTAAGATCCATCGGGCCTTCTTACTTCTTTTTTAGTTCGCACAACAACCGCCGTTGAAACCGCACCTTTTTTGATCGTACCGTTAGGAGCAGCTTCTTTCACCGTAACCACTATCTTATCACCCACGGATGCATATCGTCTTTTTGTACCCCCAAGCACACGTATGGTCAAAACTTCCTTAGCTCCGGTATTATCTGCTACCTTTAATCTAGATTCTTGTTGTAACATAACTATTTAGCTCTTTCAAGGATTTCGACCAGCCTCCAGCATTTTGTCTTGCTCAATGGTCTTGTTTCCATTATTTTAACTGTATCCCCCTCGTTGCAATCGTTTTTCTCGTCGTGGGCGACATATTTTTTGGTCTTCAGTACGAATTTACCGTACATAGGGTGCTTAACACGTTTTACTTCAGAAACCACAATGGATTTCTCCATTTTGTTACTCGTAACAACACCTACTCTTTCTTTTCTTAAATTTCTATTTTCCATAAAGCAGAACCGATTATTGTAAGTCCCTTTTTGTTAATTCAGTTGCCAATCTTGCCACTGTTCTTCTCACTTTTCGTATTTGAAGTGGATTCTCCAATGGAGTTACAGAATGGGCTATTTTTAAATCTGTATGCTGTTTTTTATACTCAGCCAGTTTTTCCCTTAACCCTTCAACTGATAATTCTTTTATTTCCGATTGTTTCATGATTCCTTACAATTAAAAATTAAGCTGAATAGTCTCTAGCAACAATAAACTTAGTTTTTACAGGTAATTTCTGCGCAGCAAGACGCAATGCTTCTTTGGCAATATCCATGGGAACCCCAGCAACCTCGAACATGATTCTACCCGGTGTAACTACTGCCACAAAATATTCAGGAGCACCTTTACCTTTACCCATACGAACTTCTAAAGGCTTCTTGGTTATAGGCTTGTCCGGAAATATCTTGATCCATAACTGCCCTTCCCTTTTCATATATCTCGTTGCCGCAATACGGGCCGCCTCTATCTGACGGGATGTAATGAATTTGGAATCCAAAGATTTAATACCGAACATTCCATTGGAAAGTTGGTGCCCCCTTCCGGAATTCCCCTTCATACGTCCCTTCTGGGCCTTACGAAATTTAGTTCTTTTTGGTTGTAACATTTTTTCTTACTTCTTTAAAAATTACTTTCTACGACGTTGTTGTGGTTTTTTTCCACCTTCTTGCTTTCCACCTTTTCCTTGCCCTTTGGACATACCTACCAGGGGAGAAAGTTCTCTTTTGCCGTAAACCTCACCTTTCATGATCCATACTTTGATTCCCAATCTTCCATAGGTCGTATGCGCTTCATGTAATGCATAATCAATATCTGCCCTAAAGGTGGACAACGGAATTCTTCCATCTTTGTAGGATTCCGAACGTGCCATCTCAGCACCGTTCAAACGTCCTGATATTTGAATTTTTATACCCTCTGCGTTCATCCGCATAGCAGCAGCGATAGCCATCTTAATAGCTCGTCTGTAGGATATCCTATTCTCTATTTGGCGTGCAACGCTAGCCGCCACCAAATTGGCATCTACTTCAGGTCTTTTGATTTCGTAGATATTGATCTGAACTTCTTTATCCGTAATCTTTTTAAGCTCTTCTTTGAGCTTGTCCACTTCTTGACCGCCTTTACCGATAATGATACCTGGTCTAGCGGTAGTTATGGTAACCGTAATCAATTTAAGGGTACGCTCAATAATCACTCTGGACACACTCGCTTTTGCTAAACGCGCGTGAACATATTTTCTGATCTTATCGTCTTCCGCAAGCTTATCACCATAATCGTTTCCTCCATACCAGTTAGACTCCCATCCCCTGATAATCCCTAGACGATTCCCGATTGGATTTGTTTTTTGTCCCATACTATGCTCTAGCTTTGTGCGTTATTGTTAGATCCCAAAACCAAGGTTACATGGTTGGAACGTTTTCTGATCCTATGCGCCCTACCTTGCGGGGCGGGGCGTAATCTTTTTAGCATACTTCCTCCATCTACCCTTATTTCCTGGATAAACAAATCGGCATCCTCAATACTGGCATCCTCATTTTTAGCCTGCCAATTGGCAATTGCGGAAAGCAATAATTTCTCTACCCTACGGGAAGCTTCTTTTTGGCTAAACTTTAAAATAGCAAGCGCCTTTTCCACTTGAACACCCCTTACCAGGTCAGCCACCAAACGCATTTTTCTAGGCGATGTTGGGCAATTGTTCAATTTTGCAAAAGCAATCTGCTTTTTCTCTGCCTTAATCCTTTCGGCCATCTGTCTTTTTCGAACTCCCATAGCTTACTTTTTTCCTTTATTTTTTGCACCCGCATGACCTCTAAACGATCGAGTTGGTGAAAATTCTCCCAATTTGTGTCCTACCATATTCTCCGTTACATAAACAGGTACAAACTGCCTTCCATTATGAACTGCTATGGTTTGGCCTACGAAATCCGGTGTTATCATCGAAGCTCGAGACCATGTCTTGATAACCGACTTTTTTCCAGAATCAACGTTTTGCTGGATTTTCTTCTCCAAGCTATGGTGAACGTAAGGTCCTTTTTTTAGTGAACGTGCCATTTCTTTCTACTTTTTATTTCTTTCTACGTTCTATGATGTACTTATTTGTATTCTTGGTCTTGGAACGCGTCCTATACCCTTTCGCCGGAATACCGTTTCTAGATCTTGGATGACCACCTGAGGCCCTACCTTCACCACCACCCATGGGGTGATCAACAGGGTTCATCGCCACAGGTCTTGTTCTAGGTCTTCTGCCTAACCACCTACTTCTACCTGCTTTACCGGAAACCAATAATTGATGGTCGGAATTTGATATGGCACCAATGGTTGCCAAACAATTCGCTAGAATCAACCTAGTCTCCCCGGAAGGCAACTTAACCGTAACAAACTTCCCATCCTTGGCCATAAGCTGTGCAAAAGCACCTGCGCTCCTCGCCATGACAGCACCTTGCCCTGGACGCAATTCTATGCAGGAAATTATGGTACCCAAAGGAATCTCGCTTAAGGGAAGGGCGTTTCCTATTTCAGGAGACGCGTTCTTACCCGATGACACCTTTTGGTCCACTTGTAATCCATTTTGGGCCACTATGTACCTTTTTTCACCATCGGTATATTCCACAAGGGCAATAAATGCCGTTCTATTTGGGTCGTACTGAATAGATTTTACAGTAGCCTCAACATCTTGCTTGTTCCTCTTGAAATCAATAACACGATACCTTCTTTTATGACCACCACCCTTATGGCGCATGGTCATCTTTCCTTGACTGTTTCTACCTCCCGACTTTTTTAACGGAGCAAGCAAGCTTTTCTCCGGCTTGTCAGTAGTAATGGCGTCAAACCCATTTACTACTCTAAATCGCTGTCCAGGAGTGATTGGTTTTAATTTTCTAACTGACATTCCTTGTCTTTATAGATTACTGTAAAAATCAATAATATCACCTTCGGCCACATCAACTATAGCCTTTTTGAAAGCATTGGTCTTACCATGCTGAACACCCGTTTTGGTATAACGTGACTTACGGGTCGGACCATAATTCATGGTACGCACTTTGTCCACAGAAACACCATAAGCAGCTTCAACAGCTTCCTTTATCTGAATCTTGTTGGCCTTAAGGTCAACAACGAAACCATAACGATTGAACAACTCGCTGTCCGCGGTCATTTTTTCCGTAATAATTGGCTTTATCAACACACTCATGGTTTCCCTATTTATTTAAGTTCGATTCTATTCCTTCCAAAGAACCTTCAAGAAGCACAATATTATTTGCATTTAATATTTTGTAAGTGCTTAATTCTGAATTAGTTATGACTTCGGAGCGCTTCAAATTGCGTGACGACAAATATACGTTATTATTTGAATCGCCCAACACAATCAAAGATTTTTTATTTTCCAATCCCAAAGACTTCAAAACCTGCATGAAATCCTTTGTTTTTGGTGCTTCAAAATTAAAGTCCTCAACTACTAGAATAGCTTCTTCCTTACTCTTTAAACTCAAAGCTGATTTTCTAGCTAAACGCTTAACATTTTTGTTCAATTTCTGCTTATAATCCCTAGGTCTTGGTCCAAAAATTCTACCACCTCCACGAAAAATTGGGGATTTGATACTACCTGCACGGGCAGTACCTGTTCCTTTTTGCTTTTTTATTTTTCTTGTACTACCAACAATTTCCGCCCTTTCCTTTGATTTGTGCGTTCCTTGTCTTTGATGCGCCAAGTATTGTTTCACGTCTAAATAGATAGCGTGGTTGTTTGGCTCTATAGCGAAAACAGCATCAGAAAGGTCTGCCTTTCTTCCTGTTTCTTTTCCTTTGATATCTAAAACTGCTACCTTCATTACTTTCGAATAGTTACGTAAGCGTTTTTGTGACCTGGAACACAACCTTTTACCACTAAAAGATTCTTTTCCGGAACTACTTTTAAAACTCTAAGATTTTGAACGGTTACCTTTTCACCACCCATTCTTCCTGCCATCTTCATCCCCTTAAAAACCCTTGCAGGATATGAAGCGGCACCAATTGAACCTGGAGCTCTTAATCTATTATGTTGACCGTGGGTTGCTTGTCCAACTCCTCCAAACCCATGCCTTTTCACCACGCCTTGAAAACCTTTTCCTTTTGACGTCGCTGAAACATCAACGAATTCTCCCTCTGTAAAAAGGTCCACGCCGAGCGTATCCCCTAATTTAAATTCTCCTTCATACCCTTGGAATTCAACGACCTTTTTCTTGGGAGAAGCACCTGCTTTTTTAAAATGACCGGTTTCGGCCTTATTAGCACGCTTTTCTGCCTTGTCATCGAAACCAAGTTGAAGGGCACTGTACCCGTCAACCTCTTCGGTTCTGACTTGGGTAACGACGCATGGTCCAGCCTCAATGACCGTACATGGAATATTTTTTCCATTGTCATCAAAAATACTGGTCATGCCTACTTTTTTTCCTATTAACCCAGACATATTTATTAGTAATTAGTAATTAGTATTAAGCATTAAGTACTTTTCTGTACCCATACTTCTATTTCAATACGTAAATCTTTATTTTCCTTATGTACCCAGTACTTTGTACTCAATACTTAAAATTAAAACAGGGTCAAAATACTTCAACCCTGAATGTATTTTTTTCCGTTTTTCCCTTGCGAAACGCTCAGGACATGTCTTTCCTTTAATTCAATTCGCGCTGAATCAGCGAACCAAACTATACTTTGATCTCAACTTCAACACCACTGGGAAGCTCTAACTTCATCAGGGCATCAATAGTTTTTGACGAGGAACTATATATATCCAAAAGCCGCTTATAAGAGCTCAATTGGAACTGCTCTCGGGATTTTTTGTTAACGTGCGGCGAACGCAACACTGTAAAAATCTTTTTATGGGTTGGTAACGGAATAGGTCCCGTAACAACAGCACCGGTAGTTTTTACCGTCTTAACGATTTTCTCAGCGGATTTATCCACCAAGTTATGGTCGTATGATTTTAATTTTATCCTGATTTTTTGACTCATCTTACTAAAATTTAAACGGTTGTTACCCCTTTTGCTGCTTTAATCACTTCTTCCGAAATGTTGGATGGTGTTTCAGCATA
>JBCBZE010000354.1:0-3484 GCA_039815505.1 Bacteroidota bacterium
AAATAGACTGGCGGACATTAATCCCAATGATATAGAACGTATTGAAGTAATTAAAGGTGCCGCCGCCGCCGCTATTTATGGCTCCCGTGCAAGTAATGGTGTGGTACAGATTTTTACCAAACGTGGAAAAACCGGAAAGCCACGTTTTTCATTTACCACCAATACTAAATTGAATGAACTGAGGAAGGAAATAGATTATAACCAAGTACCTCTTGCTTGGGTAGATCCTTTTGACAGGGCCAATCTGGAAACAGTGCCCGCTCAACGCTTCAATCTTCAGGATGAAATTTTTGAAAGCGGTTTTGGGATTGAAAATTTCCTTTCGGTTTCAGGAGGTTCGGAAAAAACAAAATATTTTGTTTCCGGATCCTACTTGAACAATGAAGGCATTGTAAAAAATACCGATTTTGAACGATATGGGCTAAAAGTGAATTTAGATCAAGAGGTAAGTGATTGGCTTTCGTTTAATACAGGTATCAATTATGTAAGAAGTGAAAGTTCCGATATTCCGAATGGAGGTATTTTGGCCACTTATGGGGCATTAACTGGCTATTATTTTAGTGATAACTCCGTTGATCCTTCACCAGATGAATCCGGTGTTTTTCCGGCAACTTCACTTTTGGTAGCCCGGACAAATCCTGCGGAAGCGGTGGCAAGATTCGATTTTGGGCAAAAAACGAACAGGGTAATCACCAATCTTGGTATCCAAGCGGACATTACAGACAAACTTTCTGCCAACTATGTCATCGGTTTTGATTATGCCAATCAATCCGGTAGCGCATTTATTCCACCGGGAAACACTTCTCCACAGGCTACCGGTTTCGCAAGAAGGGCAGACGCCAATAATTTTCTGTTTAATAATGATTTAAATCTTAGTTATAAAACGGATATTAATGAAGCTATTGAATCAACTACGGTACTAGGTGGTACTTGGCAGTACCAGGAAAGTGAAATAGTGTCTTTGGAATCGGACAGATTGCCTCCCTTGGTACGAGTAGCAAGTGCGGGCACGATTATAAATCAATTTGATTTTAGAACCCAAGAATCCTTTTGGGGGGCCTTTTTACAACAATCCTTCGGTTACAAGGACAAATTGTATCTTAATGGTGCTGTTCGCTATGATGGTGCATCGGTTTTTGGTGAAGATGAACGAAATCAGGTTTATGCAAAAGTTAGCGCATCTTATGTAATCTCTGACGAGAGTTTTTGGGAGCAAACTTTTGGTTCAGCCTTTAATACCTTCAAATTACGAAGTTCATGGGGGCAGGCAGGGAATCTTACGGCCTTAAGCCAGTTGGATCGGCTATCGCTTTTTAATCCGGTGGCCATTAATGGAAATAGTGGACTTTTACCTTCTACCAGGCTAGGAAATGAAAACGTAGCTCCTGAAAGGCAGGAAGAGTTTGAAGTAGGCTTCGATGCTGGTTTTTTGGATAATAGACTTGCTATAGAATTCACCTATTACAATCAGCAAATCAGTGATCTTTTGTTAGAAAGAGAACTATCGTCATCTACCGGATTTTCCACACGGTTTGAAAATATTGGGGATTTGGAAAATAAGGGTATAGAAATATTACTTAGGGCAACCCCTTTTAAAAATAAAGATTTTTCTTGGGATATTACCACCACATTTTCAACCAATGATAATGAGGTCACGAATGTACCGGGAGAACGAATAGGCCTTGCAGGAAGTTTTGCAACTAGCTTTGTTATAGAGGGACAACCCCTTGGTGTATTCTTTAGATCTTTTTATAACAGGGATGATAACGGAAATATTATTTTAGATGGTGAAGGCCTGCCAACGGCAGGTACAGCAGAGGATGGTGGTAACGCAATCGTCATTGGTGATCCCAATCCAGAGTGGTTTGGTTCATTGATCAACGAGTTTGTATACAAGAATTTTAAATTAAGAATACAATTGGATGCCGTGCAAGGTTTTGACATACTTAACTTTAACCGGCGCCTTGCAGATAATGGTATTTTTGGTGGAGGTCCAAATGTGGGTCAAGAACTATTGGGCAATCTACCTAAGGGGCTCGGTGGTAGACAGGCCGGAATTTTTGAAGAATTTGTGGAAGACGGTTCCTTTGTTAAATTAAGGGAAGTTGGCCTTAGTTATACGTTTTATCCTAAAAAAAGTTTCATCAATAGTTTGGAGTTTAGTCTGGTTGGAAGAAACTTAATTTCTTGGGATGATTACACAGGTTATGACCCAGAGGTAAATACACCTGGTCAGAGCAATGGTGTAAGAGGTTTTGATTTTGCATCCGTACCAATTCCAAGAACTTATCAATTAGGTTTGAATTTTAGCTTTTAACCAAAAAAAAAACATGATGAAAACATATAAAAAAATCAATATTTTTTTGATGTCACTAACGGCAATTTTGATGATAGCTGCCTGTGAAACTGATTTTGAAAATCCAAATTCGGCATCCTCTGATGAGGTTTTTACTTCTAGGGAAGGCTTATTGAGTGCCTCTATTGGACTTAGTCAGAGATATTCAACCTCTGGTATTCGCTTTACCACTGAAGCTCCTGCCATTACAACAAGAGAAGTGGCAATTACCAGTACCTTTCAAAATTTAGTAGAGTTAGAAGATGGGGGAAGTATGCTTCCCAACTTTAACTCAAATACTGTGGGTATGTGGTCCAATTTATTAAGAATCATGGGGGTCGCTGAGGACATTGCGGAAAATGCACCAAATGTTGATTTAGATCCTGGAACAACAAGTGGAATTATAGCTTATGCCAATGTATTCAGGGCATTGAGTATTGGTAATCTTTCACAAAACTTTGAGCAAGTAATTATCCAGACTAGCCCAAATAACGATGCTACTTTTGTTAGTAGGGAGGCTGGTTTCCAAGAAGCCATTCGTTTATTGGAAGAGGCGAATTCGGTGCTAAGTGCAAATCCTATTTCTACAGAATTCGAAAGCGCCATTTTACAGGGTAATATTAGCTTGCCCAATGTTATTAACGTCCTATTGTCCAGATATAACTTGTTTTTAGGAAATTATGATGCAGCCATTGCGACGGCAAATACTGTTGATCTTTCGATTCCTTCCGAATTCATTTATGATACCCAAAACCCAAATCCAATATGGAGTAGGGTATTTCAGAACGATGTCTTCAATTTTAGACCTCAGGATAACTTTGGTATTCCGGTGAGTTTAAATTTTGATCCAGCAGATGGAAGGCTTGCATTTTATCACACCCCTTTGGACACCACAAGTATTAACGGCTTTCCCGTTGAAGATCTTGCAGGTTTTTTTCAAGGTGATACCGATCCTATCCCCGTGTACCTCCCTGATGAGGTGCGACTTATTATCGCAGAAGCTCAACTTAGAAAATCAAGCCCGGATATGGCAGCCGCCTTGGCTCAAATAAATGAAGTACGAACGGATACTGATGATCTTTTTGGTGTAAATGCCAATCTTGCCCCCTATACTGGTCCTATGACTGTTGAAGCCTTATTGGATGAAGT
>JBCBZE010000307.1:0-4361 GCA_039815505.1 Bacteroidota bacterium
AGTGACCTCGACAGGATTCAAACCTGTAACCTTCTGAGCCGTAATCAGATGCGCTATTCAGTTGCGCCACGAGGCCCTTTTTCCTTTAATAAGGGGTGCAAATATATTTCTTTTTGTACGTATCACAAAATAACGATACCCAAAATAAATAGTCTTTGTAGTTTAATTTAATCTAGTGCCTTGGTAGTAACATAGTAGCGCCAACCTATGAGTGCCATCTGAATTTTGGACGCCTTGGAAAGGTCTAACTTCCTTTTAGCGTACGAAGGCAATAATACCTTGTTGGCCTTGGCCAAAAATTTGAATATTTTTTTTTTCACATCTAAAGAATGATTTTAAATATACAAATAAAAAAGCTCGGTGGTTCACCGAGCCTTTTTTATGGCTGTTATTTGTTGTTACTTTCCATCATTTTCTTGGCTAAATCGGCACCGATTAAGGATTGTAGTAAGTTGTTGTCCGCATTAGATCCGGTATTCCCTTCTATAAATATTTCGGGTAAGCTAAGTTCCTTAAGTTCCCTGGCCACGCCCACAGCGGTTTTATAGTCCCATTGGGCCCTTTCCTGGGGGGTAAGTCCTGCATTTACCAGTTTGGCGTTCTGATAAGATTCGGCATCCGCAGCGACCTTCTTGCTTAGTGCCTTGAACTTTTCAACTTCAAACTGTTTCTTTTCCTTCACCAAGTTAAATTCGGCCACTTTGGCCTCGGTTTCAGCGGCGATGGTCTTTTGTATCTGTTCTTTTTCCAATCGGGCCCTTTCAGCCGCTTTTTCAGCTTCCCCACGGGCCTTCTCTTTTTGAGCGCGATAGAATTCACGTTCGGCCTGTTGCTTTTCCAATTGGGTCTGGGCAACCTCTTCCTTTTGTAACTGCAGACGGTTGTCAAAAGTTTCCTCCCAGTCAATTTCGGTAACAACGGCCTGTACAACGGTAAGTCCATAGCCTTTTAGTGAATTTCCTTCTTCACGTACCGGTTTTCCGTCCCGTACTTTAATTCGGTAGCGTTTTTGTTTGCGCTCTTTGTTCACAATGGTCCGTACCGTGGTACTATCACCGATAATCTCTTTGTTATCGTTGGTCATATACTCTTCCAATACATACATACCGTTCTCTAGCTGGTCTTTGAAATAGCGATCAAAATCTGATGCCTGGCCCGAAATATAGTCTTGGGCGTCCATAAGTTTACAGGTGTTTTTAATAGACTGATCAATATTTGGAATAATACGGGAGCGAATCATATTTTGTTCGGTTTTATTGCGATCGGCCACTGACAGGAATTGAGTTTCGTTCTCGGTATTGATACTGATAACGACCGATGTGGCTATTCTGGCCTTTACCGCATCGCTAAAGGCCCAGTACTTGGCAATATCCACGTTGGCATATTCACTTTGTTCCCCTAACTCCCCCTGTTGGTCCGGGATAACGTATTTAATGGGTAATTCAAATTGAATAGGAATAAGACGGCCCCACATTTTGGTATGTATACCCTGTCTAAAAACAGCTTTCTGACCTCCCCATGGATACTGTACGGCATAGGCCGTACCGGGCTCGGCATAAAACAAGGTGCCGGTTAAAATGCTGGTCCCTATTCCTATCAGAATAATTTGTAAGCTTCGTCGCTTGGTAAATCGTTCCAATAGCCTGTGATTCTTGAAAACAAAGTTCCCCAACAAGGTGAGAACTCCGATGAGCATAATTAAGATTCCTAAAATTGTTAGCATAGTTTATGATTTTTATAGGTTGGACAATAGTAGTAGAACTGTAAGGAGCAAATGCAATAAAAGCTTTGCGAGTGTGATCATGTTTTGTAGGTTTTAGGTGAATAAATAGTTGTTTTATAATCGATTATCCATATAAGATATAGGAGCGAAACCTACATTTCCAAACCTTTTGCCCAAAATCAATGCAATTGAATGCACTGTTGTAACTATAAGAATGAGAATGATGTCAATTAAAAACATAATAGCTCGTAGTTAATTATAAAATGTAATTATATTTTTAAGTTATTGTTATAAATTAATATAAATGAAGGGTGTTTTTTAGGATGGTTTATCAATCCAAGGGGAGTTTGGTTCCAAAAATTCCTTTTTTGGGCACTTTCGTTTTTTATGAACAAAAAAACCGGCAGTTTTTACCGCCGGTTTTTAGGTGTTGATGTGTAAGTTCCAAGTGTATTGTTCCAATAATCACCGCTGGTTTTTGGTGGTTATTTCAACAACACCGTCTTTTGCCTTCTTACCGTATTTTTCCATCGTTTTTTCGCCCTTGGATACGTTTATGGTTTCTATATCATCCGGGGATAATTTTTTAACATCCTTTCTAGATGCCTTTTCCCCATCGATAAAAAAAAGTGGCTTTTTTCCCCGGTCCGTATCAATAAAAAAGAAATCGTTATCCGTGATGACGTCAATATCCGAATGGTCATGTGAATCCCTTATGATTAAAACATTTTCTGTTCCATCATCATGTTTATGCTTTTTTATTTCTATGTGTTTACCTTTGGTCTTTGTTTTATGATCGGAGGAAACATGTATTTGAATATCCTTATCCTCATGTACATCAAAGCCCATTTTTTCTAATTCTTCCTGACTCACTTCCTTGCCGTCTACCGTAATTTTCCTAACCCCATCAGTCTCTTTGATAGTTATGTTTCTATGTTCTTCATCGTCCACGGATATTTGTATTCTATCCCCACTGGTCTTTATAATTTTAGGTTTATAGGTCCCTTTGGAACCTATGGAGACCAAATTATTGTCCGGATCGATAAGGATGACCAAAGGGGTGATGGCATTTTTTTCGTCGGCCGCGTTGTACGAATTATTGAACGTGCCACCATTTTTACTTTTCCCCATTACTTGGAGGGAGATATCTATGATTTCCCCCTTGTCGTTATATACTGCGGTATAGGAGAAATCAACATCGTTTTTGGCCAAATCCGCTTTCATTGTTTCCAGTTCTTCCTCGGTAGTTTTTTTATTGATGACCAATTCTATTTTCTTTTGGGGAATCGGCTTTTTATACAATCTGTTGGTTTTATCTTTCTTTCCGGTATCACGTTGTATGACCATACTTTTAAAGGCGACCAGACTTTTAGGGTTTACAGGTACATTGGACTTTAAAATTTCGAAATGCAAATGTGGCCCAGTGGACCTTCCGGTATTGCCTACATGGCCTATGATATCACTGGAAACTATTTTTTGGCCCACATGTACCGATCTATCCTTTAAATGCATGTATTTAGTGCTATAACCATCCCTATGTTCTATAATCACATAGTTGCCATTTAAGTTACCCATGGAAGACACGGTTACAACACCTTCCGCACTGGCCATGACATCGGTTCCACTCGGGGCCTGCAGATCAATGCCATTGTGAAATTTTAATGCTTTGGATATGGGGTCTTTTGAAGGGCCAAAACCAGAGGTGATTTTTTTAATGTTGACTTGTTCAATGGGACTTATGAAACTTGGGGGAAGACCATCCTCGGTACTTGCATTTACCGTAACTTCTGAAAACGCTACGATTTCCCTAGTATTGAACCCCACCAGAAACAATCCAAGAAGCGGTACGATGAAAAATAGTTTTAATAAATTTCTTTTTTTTGATCGATTTTGATTTAACATGACTATTCGTTTTTTGATGATTGAATTAAAAAATGGATTTGCAATGGTCACTTCTTTTTTTCCCACCGCTTGCTTTAGCATAAGGTATTGATAGAACTTTTTATCCTGGTTCCGTAAACAAGTTTTTGAATCGGCCAGAAACTCTAAATTTTGCTGTACGCTAAGCTTATAGAGCCAAATAGCAGGATTGAACCATTGTACGATACATACCAGCTCGGTTATAAGGATATCAACGGAGTGGAACTCGCGCGCATGCACCTTCTCATGTGTCAATATGGTGTGCAGTTCATCTTTTTTGAACTGCTTTGGGTGATAAAATATGTATTTGAAAAATGAAAAAGGTGAAATATAACGATGTGTTTTTACATGATAGAAATGATCTTCCTCAATAACATCACTGTTTTTCTTAATCTTATGGATGGCCAATAATTGCCCAATAAAGCGAAAGCCAAAAAAGAACAATCCCATAAGATATATGATCAACAAAACGTAAAGCCAATCGAAGGGTTCGGAAATTGGAACCTTGGATGTACTATCTGATAATGCAACAAAATTACTTTGTACAGGGGGCGATGGTTCAACTATGATTGTTTTTGTAATGGTAATAAAGGGCATGCCAAGGGATAGTAAAAGTCCCGCTATTAAGAAAAACCGATTGCCGTTAAAAAAAGTCTCTTTCCTTAAAAACAAGTGATAAGACACTAAAAATAGGAGTAAAATACACGATGCCTTTACA
>JBCBZE010000181.1:0-7136 GCA_039815505.1 Bacteroidota bacterium
GTTTACTCTTTTTTCTGTTTTTTAATGTTGTCTATGGCTATTTATGCATTTATGTATAGAGCTGTAACAGGATTTAATTTTTATTGATTTTTCGTATTTACTCTTTTACTTGAACACTACAGGAAGTAAATATATATTGAAACTAAAAAACCCCATTGGAAATCCAATGGGGTTTTTTGCCGATGAACAAACTCCTTTTAGCTTCTCATAGCAGTTTCGATAACGGCAAGGGCCTCCTTTGCATTGGAGAGTTCGGCGTATCTTTTTGCCGTAAACCCTTTTTCGCTTTTTCCTTTCAGCTTGGCGCCATGTTGGATCAATAGTTCCAAGATTTCCGCTTGGTTATACCGTGCGGCGAACATAACCGGGGTCATCCCCAACGATTTACGGTTTACGTTCTCCCCTAGTTCGATCATACGTTTTACCGTATCATAATCTCCTTCAACAATTGCCTTGCAAAAAGAGCTGATCTCAACATATTCCAATGTTGTAGTTGTCATTTTAACCTCGTTAAGGTCTGTTGTGTTACCAGCGGAAACACCTGTAACCACTAGCAAACATGCTGCGGCCACTGTTAGGATTGTTTTTCTCATGATGAATGATTTTTATTAATAGGTTTTGATTATACAATAATAGACTCCATTTATAATTTTTTGTTTCACCATTAACACTTAAATAACTTAAGTTTAACAACTAGAGGGTCATTTTCGTTAAATCCTTAACAGATCCAGGTAAGTTTAACAAAAATTAAAAAAGCAGGGATAAATCATAGTTATTCGTACAAAATCATTCTATTTTTGAAACAAGAACAAAGATTTTGATATGAACAAAAAAGTAATATTGATGATTTTGGACGGATGGGGCAAATCCCCGGACCCAAAAATCTCCGCCATAGCCAATGCCAAAACCCCTTTTATTGACTCTTTATATTCCAAATATGCCAATACCGATCTTTTAACGGACGGTATGCATGTAGGACTTCCCGAGGGTCAGATGGGCAATAGCGAAGTGGGGCACATGAATTTAGGTGCAGGGAGAATCGTATATCAAGATCTAGCCAAAATAAACCTTGCGGTAAAAGAAAATACACTTAAAGATGAACGCATATTGAACGAGGCGTTTTTATATGCCAAAAACAATCACAAAGCGGTACATTTTTTGGGCTTGGTAAGCGATGGGGGCGTGCATAGTCATATTTCCCATCTAAAAGGTCTCATTGAGGCAAGCGAACATCATGATTTAAAAGAAGTGTTTATCCATGCCTTTACGGACGGTAGGGATGTAGACCCAAAAAGTGGAAAAGGTTTTTTGGAAGACATTGTTGATTTCTGTTCAGATAAGCGGGCAAAACTGGCCTCGGTCATAGGAAGATATTTTGCCATGGACCGCGATAAAAGATGGGAACGTGTTAAACTGGCCTATGATCTTTTGGTGAACGGATCGGGTATGGCTTCCACCAATATATCCGAAGCCATGCAAGAAAGTTATGATCAGGGCATTACCGATGAATTCATTAAACCCATAGCATTGAGCAACTCCGACGGTGCTCCTTTGGCAACAATAACAGCTGGTGATGTGGTCATCTTCTTTAACTTCAGGACGGACCGTGGTAGAGAGTTGACACAAGTGCTTAGCCAACAAGACTTTCATGAGCAAAATATGCATAAACTGGATCTTCATTTTGTAACCCTCACCAATTATGATGATTCTTTCCAAGGAATACAGGTCGTATACGATAAGGAAAATATAAAGGAAACCTTGGGAGAAGTTTTGGCCAAGGCGCATAAAAAACAGATCCGAATAGCCGAGACGGAAAAATACCCCCATGTAACATTCTTCTTCAACGGAGGTAGGGAAGCACCTTTTGAGGGGGAACAACGCATCCTATGTCCATCGCCAAAAGTGGCTACTTATGACCTAAAACCGGAAATGAGCGCCTATGACATTCGCGATGCCATTGTTCCCGAATTAAAAAAGGGCGAAGTGGACTTTGTATGCTTAAATTTTGCCAATCCGGATATGGTAGGTCATACCGGCGATATGGATGCCGCTATTAAAGCATGCGAGGTCGTGGACAGTTGTGCCGACACCGTAATTACCGCGGGTCTTGAAAACGGATATACCAGTATAGTCATTGCGGATCATGGCAACTGTGACACCATGATCAACCCGGACGGCAGCCCCAATACGGCCCACACCACCAACCCCGTACCCTTGATTTTGGTAGATCCGGAACTCACAGAGATCAAAAATGGAGTGCTGGGAGATATTGCGCCAACCATCTTGAAGTTAATAGGGATTCCGCAACCAAAAGCCATGACACGGCACGCCTTGGTGTAAAAATAAATGGAACGCGTTATACAAGATCAGTTGGGCAGAACATTGGAAATTCCCAAAAATCTTTATCGTATTGTTTCCCTAGTTCCCTCCCAAACGGAGTTGTTGATAGATTTAGGCCTGGAAAACAGACTGGTAGGTATTACCAAATTTTGTGTACACCCCGCCAATCTTTCAAAGACCAAGACCGTTGTTGGTGGTACCAAGACCGTTCATTATGAAAAGATAGCCGATCTACAACCCGATATCATTCTCTGTAATAAGGAAGAAAATACGAAGGAAATTGTAGCGACCCTAGAAAAGAAGCACAGGGTACATGTCTCCAATATTACCAACTTGGAAGACAGTTTAAAGCTTATAAAACAATATGGTGAATTATTTCAATGTAATGAAAGGGCAAAAGAAATCAACGCCACCATTGTTACCGAAGCAAAAACTTTTGCTACGTACGTAAAAGATACCCCTAAACTAAATGTACTTTATTTTATCTGGAAAGACCCATGGATGTCCGTTGGTAAAGATACTTTTATTCACCACATGCTAACATTGAACGGTTTTATTAATCTTATGTCGGAAAAGGAAAGATATCCGGAAGTACGTGTAAATAAGCTTAGCAAAATATCCCCGGATCTTATTTTATTATCTTCCGAACCATTTCCATTCAAAGAAAAACATAAAGAAGAAATACAACTCCTTTGCCCGGATGCCGAAGTATTACTGGTAAACGGCGCGTATTTTTCTTGGTACGGCTCGCGTCTGCAGAAGGCATTTCAGTATTTTAAAAGTTTGCATAAGGCCTAGACCTTTCCTTACCTCTTACCAACATCCTTCCTGTCCCAGTTATACATTTTAAAAGGATTGTTTTATTTTTGCAGCCTATGGTAAAACTAAAATCACCCGAGGAAATAGAACTCATGCGCGAGAGTGCTTTGGTCGTTTCCAAAACGTTGGGCATGTTGGCTTCCGAAATAAAACCAGGAGCCAATCCGTTACATCTTGATAAATTGGCCGAAGAGTTTATTCGGGACCATGATGCCCAACCTGGTTTTTTGGGAATGTACGATTTTCCCAATACCTTAAACATGAGCCCCAATGCCCAGGTGGTCCATGGTATTCCCAATAATGAACCTCTACAGGATGGAGACATTATTTCTGTAGATTGCGGAGCGCTCAAAAATGGGTTTTATGGCGATCACGCCTATACGTTTGAAGTTGGTGAGGTTATACCGGAAATCAAACAATTGTTGAAGATTACCAAAGAATCCCTATATGTTGGTATTCGTGAATTTAAGTTGGGGAACCGTGTGGGTGATGTGGGATATGCCATTCAAAAATATTGCGAAGATCAAGGATATGGTGTTGTTCGTGAACTTGTTGGTCATGGACTTGGGAAAAAACTGCATGAAAGCCCGGAAATGCCAAATTATGGAAAAAGAGGTAGGGGCAAGAAATTTGCGGAAGGAATGGTCGTTGCCATAGAGCCTATGATCAATATGGGTACCCGGAGAATAAAGCAATTAAAGGACGGATGGACCATCCTTACGGCAGATAATAAGCCAAGTGCCCATTTTGAACATGATGTGGCGCTTGTGAACGGAAAACCAGAACTCCTTTCCACCTTTCAGTATATTTATGAATCCTTGGGGGTTGCAAGTGAGGAAGAAGATGAATTTAGACAAAAAAAATTGGTGTTGTAACCTATCATTGCTGCTTTTGTAGAAATGACAAATTCATGAAAAAAATATTCCGATTCATACTCAATACCATTCCCAGGCCTTTGCTGATCAAGCTTAGCTATTTGGCCAGACCCATACTGGCTTTTTCCTTAAGAGGAACCACCTACACGGACCCTATTGATGGAAAACAATTTAAACGTTTTCTTCCCTATGGTTATGAAAGTCCAAGAGAAAATGTATTGTCCCCTTCCACCCTATCCTTGGAACGGCATAGATTACTTTGGTTATTCCTAAAAAATAAGACCGACTTTTTTACCTCCGCGCACAGGGTCTTACATTTTGCGCCCGAACAAGCATTTTACAAACGTTTTAGGAAACTTGAACATCTAAAGGAATATGTTACCACGGATTTAAACTCCCCCCTCGCGGATGTAAAAGCGGATATCTGCGACCTACCCTTTAAGGACAACTCTTTTGACGTAATCCTATGCAATCATGTTTTAGAGCATATTCCGGATGACACCAAGGCCATGAAAGAAATGTATAGAATATTAAAACCCAAGGGGTGGGGTATTTTTCAAATTCCCCAAGACTTAGGTCGTGAGACCACTTTTGAAGATGATTCGATAACCGACAAAAAAGAAAGGGCCAAGATTTTTGGGCAATATGATCATGTACGTATCTACGGAAAGGACTATTTTGATAAGCTACGAAGTGTTGGGTTTACGGTAAGTGAGGTAGACTACACAGGAGAATTAACTCCCAATGAGGTACAGAAGCATCGTTTGGCAAAGGGAGAAATTATTCCTTTGGTTACGAAATAATTAGTTCAAAACCATTTTTTTAAATTCGTCTGTCATAAATTCTTGGACGTTCCCTTCCAAATCGAGAAAAATGATATAGGCCTCCAACTCGTTCTGGGCTACCAGCAGCTTAATGGAATCGTCCAGGTCCATTGCCATAAACGCCGTAGCATAAGCATCCGCTTTTGCACAACTTGATGCAATAATGGTAACGCCCAAAACATTGGAATTTTTGGTATATCCGGTTTTGGGATCAATGGTATGTACATATTTTTTTCCCGTTAGGGAATCTACTCTAAACTTTCGATAATTGCCCGATGATGCCAAGGCCCTGTCCTTTAATTGCACCAATAATTTTGGTGTTCTCCCAGCTTTGACCTGAGGGTCTTCAACGCCAACCACCCATGGTTTCCCCTTTATACTATTTTCACCTTTGGCCACAATTTCCCCACCGACTTCGATCAAGTAATCATCGATTCCTTTTTGGTGTAGCATAACGCCCAATCTATCTATGGCATATCCTTTGGCGACCGCATTAAAATCAAAGTAAATATTAGGGTCCGATTTTTTCACGGAACGCCCCGGGCCAATCCCTACTTTATCAAAACCTACATACGTAAGGAGACTATCTACCTTAGTGCTATCCAAACTAATTTGTTTTCCGGGACCAAACCCCCATGCATTGACCAAAGTACCCACTGTGGGGTCAAAATAACCCTTGGTCGTCTTATGTACTTCCTTGGACAATTCAAAAACGTCTTGAAACATATCATCCGCCACTACTGTGGTATCCCCTTTGTTTATTCTGGATATATCGGAATCGGGAATATAGGTGGAAAGTGATGCATTTACAGCCGTAAAAACCGAATCTATTTCTTGTTCAAAATCCAATACGGTATTGGACAAATAAATGATGGAATAGGTAGTTCCCAAAGCGCCACCTACACTCACATTTTTTATGGGTTTCGGTTCTGTTTTACAGGAAACCGCAAAAAGGATCATAAACAGAAAATAGACATATTTCATTTTTTATATTTCTATGAGTCCATCATAATCCACTATATAATCTTCATTTAGGTATACCGGTAATTTTGTATCGACGGCATTGGCCAATCCCACGCCTGCATAGTAGGTTCTAGCATCAAACTTTTGGGCCTGTTCCTTTACCTTTTGCATTAGTATTACATCATATTCTCTTGGGTTGTCCGGAAAAGACACATTTCGTACCACGATAAAATGTAAGCTTTTTTCTTTAAGACATACGAACTGAGGGTTTCTTTTGAGCTTACTGTTCACGCCCATAAACTCATATCCTTGAGCTTCCAATTGTCTGCCTACAATGTTCATGGCCAAATTATGCAACTCCTGTTCCGTAAGTTCCGTCATGATCCAAATTTTATCAAAAAAACCGATATAAAAATATCGGTTTCAATTCGTTGTCGATACGGTGTGTTACCCACCAAAATCATCAAATCGTATACTTTCGTCCGGGATACCAAAATCCTCTCCCATCTTCTGCACGGCCTTGTTCATTAGAGGTGGGCCACAGAAATAAAGTTCAATATCTTCTGGAGACTCATGATGGTTTAGGTAATTATCGATTACACAATTATGGATAAATCCAACAAAACCATCACCGGGCGCGTCCAAACTTTCCTTCACCTTCCAATTGTCCTCTTCCAAAGGTTCGGAAAGGGCCAGGTAAAACTTAAAGTTTGGAAACTCTTTTTCCAGTTCGTAAAAATGTTCTAGATAAAACAGCTCCCGTTTGGAACGGCCACCGTACCAATAGGTTACTTTACGATTGGTCTTTAAGGTCTTAAACAAGTGGTATAAATGAGAACGCATGGGGGCCATTCCGGCACCACCACCTACATACAACATTTCAGATTCCGATTCATTGATAAAGAATTCCCCGTAAGGGCCAGAAATAATGACCTTATCGCCTGGCTTCTGTGCAAAAATATACGAAGATGCCACACCTGGATTAACATCCATCCATCCGTTTTTGGAACGATCCCAAGGCGGTGTCGCTATACGTACATTCAGCATAATTTCCCTACCCTCGGCAGGAAAAGAGGCCATGGAATATGCACGCTCTACGGTTTCCGTATTCTTCATTACGAGTGGCCAAAGGTTAAACTTGTCCCACTCCGCTTGAAATTTATCCGGTGTATCATGCTCATCGGGGTGGGCTGTAATGTCTATGTCAGCATATTTTATTTCGCAATCGGGAATTTCTATCTGAATATACCCCCCAGCTTTATAGCCCATATCTTCGGGAATCTCCACAACAAATTCCTTGATAAACGAAGCCACA